>JARFRI010000347.1 GCA_029287335.1 Phycisphaera sp.
TGGTTGTGGCTCTGTGCCGGTCTACTCTGCGTCGCGCTGGCGGTCCTCATCGCCATGACTAACACACAAACCGGTATGCGCGCAGCACTGATCGGCTTCGCGTCCGGCGCAGCTTGTCTAGCCGGCTGCTTGATGCTGCTCTACGCACTGCTCATCACCGGCAAGACAAAGCAATCAACCGCACAGCCGCTGCGTTGGCACCACAGCCTGGCGATACTGAACCTCACGCGCCGACGCGGCCGAACCATTGCAGGCGTCTTCATGCTCAGCGCGGGTTTGTTCCTCGTGTTCGCCGTCTCGGGCTTCCACCTGGGCACCAGCGACGACCCGACCAACCGCAACTCGGGCACCGGCGGGTTCGCGCTGATCGTCGAGACCAGCCAGCCGATCCGCTACGACCTCAATACCGAGCTTGGCCGAGACCACTACGCACTGAGCGAAGACGAACTGCCCGCTGGATCGGTTGTGCCGATCCGTGTCAGCGGCGGCGACGATGCGAGTTGCCTGAACCTCAACCAGACGCCGACGCCTCGGCTGCTGGGTGTTGATCCCGCGCTGCTTGCTCGGCGCGATGCCTTTTCGTTCTTCAGCCTGACCGGCGAGCCAATCACTTGGCAAGCACTTGAGCCCGTCGGCAACAACGACACACTCATCCCCGTCATCGCCGACGCGAGCACCGCGCAGTGGGCACTGAAACTCGCCGTGGGCGACACCCTCACCGTCCCCGACGAACAAGGCCAACCTGTCACTCTGCAACTCGTCGGTACCATCGAAAACTCGATCCTTCAAGGCAGCCTGATTCTTCACGAGCAGGCCTTCAAAAGGATCTTCCCCTCGACCTCGGGCTACCGCATGCTGCTCGTCGATCGCCCTATTTCCGAAGACAGTGAAGAAATCTCGTTGCTGTTGGATGAAGTTTTGATCGATGAAGGCGTGACCGTGACGCCGACCAATGAACGCCTGGCCGAGTACAACCGCGTGCAGAACACGTACCTCGCCGTCTTCCAATCCCTCGGCGGCCTTGGCGTCCTGCTTGGCGCGCTGGGCCTGGGCATCGTCACCGCGCGTAATTTGCTGGAGCGCCGGTCCGAGTTGGCGCTGCTCAGCGCGGTGGGCCTGAGCCGACGTCGGGTTGCCCGCATCGTTCTGACCGAGCACGCCTCCGTGTTACTGCTTGGCTTACTGCTCGGCAGCGGCAGCGCGATGCTCGCCACGTTGCACGCCAGCGGACAGTCGCCCCGCACAGCCACTGAGTTATTCATCTTGCTTGCCCCGCTTGCCGCAGGTTTCATCGCGATCCTATTAGGCTTACTTCCATCGCTGCGCGGTCGGCTGACTGATGCACTTCGCAACGATTGATGTCTTACCTGTTTTATATTGTCCGATAAGTAGATATTCCATTGGGGCCTTTACGCTCCACTGAGATACAATATTCATCGGAAGGGCTACACATTGAATAAACAACGTACTTTACCGAGGCGTGCTGTTCGGGTCGGCATGTGGGTGGTGGCGATGCTCCTGCTCGCTATGCCGATACCAAAGGCCTTTGCACAAGAAGCAAAACCCAACAGCAAGCCCGCGTTCACCGAGCCGGTCTACGCTGTCTCTGCGTACAAGATCCAGATGGATCGTGAGGTCGTTGCCGACGATCTCGATCTGGAAGCGGTGATGAGCCAGCCGATCACACTGGCCAAGATCGATGGTGTTTACACGAAGCAGCAAGTCGGCACCGAGCCCATTAATACCAGCCTCGACAAACTCGCCAGCGAAACCGCGCAAAAATTCGATGTCACCGCCCTCCGCGCGATCATTGATGACCTGCTTGTCTACCTCAACGAAGACGAGAAACTCGTCGGCGTCGTCGTCGCGCCCTCACCACTGGACATCGGCGTCGACCTGACCGATCGCCGTGGCGACCGCACCGACCTGACGATCCTGATCCGTGTCGCTTCCGTCGGCCAAGTACGCACACTCGCCTCGGGCGACCGCATCCCCACGGACGAACGAGAAAACAACCCGCTGCACCAGACGATCCTCGACCGCTCGCCGCTTCAGCCCGGCGAACAACCCCGCACCGGGTCGCTGCTCAAACGCGATGAACTGGATGCGTACCTCTACCGACTCAACCGTCACCCCGGCCGACGTGTCGACGCGGCGATTTCATCGGGCCTGGAGCCGGGCGAGGTCTCGCTGGACTACCTCGTCGCCGAGAACAAGCCCTGGTACGCCTACTTTCAAATCTCCAACACAGGCACCGAATCCACCAACGAAATCCGAGAACGCTTCGGCTTCACGCACAACCAAGTCACCGACAACGACGACATCTTCAACATCGACTACATCACCGCTGGCTTCGAAGAAAGCCACGTTGTGCAGATGAGCTACCGTCGGCCACTCGATGAACGATGGCAACTCCGATTCAACGGGTTGTACTCCGAGTTCACGGCTGATCAAGTCGGCTCGCCCCTGCCGTTTAACGGCGAAGACGCCGCCTTCGGCACGTCGCTGGCCTATAACTTCTATCAAAAGGATTCGCTGTTCCTTGATGCCGTCGGCGGGCTGGAGTACTACTACACCTCGGCCGACAACGAAACCGCCGCGATCGAGGGTGAGGCCAATCTCCTGCTTGGTTCGCTGGGCGTTGAACTGGAGCGCGTGACTGATCTGGCCCAGACCGTCGGGTTCGTCAAGTTCATGGGCAACCTCAACAAAGGAAACCAGAGCGACTTCAACACGCTGGGCCGAACAGCACCCGACACGCAGTTCCTGATCATGCAGTACGCGTTGACGACGTCGTTCTACCTTGAGCCCTTGCTCAACAACGCGGCCTGGCTGGATACCTCTGACCCGTCAACTTCGACGCTAGCGCATGAAATTGCGTTGGGCATGCGCGGGCAATGGGCGGTTGCTGGTGATCGCCTGCTGCCGACATTCCAGGCTGTGGCTGGCGGGCTCTACACCGTGCGCGGTTACGAGCAGGCCGACGTCGCCGCAGACAGTTCGCTCATTCTCTCGGCCGAGTACCGCTTCCACCTGCCGCGCATCTTCGGCATCGAGGCGCCCCGTCGAACCCAACTGTTTGACCGCCCCTTCCGCGTCGCCCCCGAGTCGGTTTATGGCCGGCCCGACTGGGACTTGATTCTCAAGGCCTTCGTCGATTACGCCTACATGGACGTGACCGACGAACTGGCGTTCGAGACGGACGAGAACATGCTGGGAACAGGGTTGGGTATCGAGTTGGCGCTCAAAAACAACGTCAATTTCCGTGCTGAGTGGGGTTTTGCTCTGGAGGACGCCGGCAGGACAGATGCGGGCGACAGCCGGTTCCACTTCGTCCTGACGCTGGTTTATTGAGCTTAAAGACCTACAAATGATGTCGTTTCACTCATAAAAAGAATAGGCCAGGCCAGTTTCCCGGTTTATAATTTCGATATCGCACCGCATTTGATTGATCCAGAGGTACCCACTATGACACCGAAGAAGACCACCCGCCTGCTGCTGGCTGCGGCCCTGTGTTCGATTACAGGCCTCACCCACGCTCAGATCCAATCGACCGATGCAACAAGTGGTGTCAGTATCGACGTCGCCTCGACAGGCGTGACGAATATCACCGCGCCGGACAACGCCATCATTAACTATTCTCAGTTTGATGTCGCCAGCGGCCAAACCGTCAACTTCATCCAGCCCGGCGCCGGCTCCCGCGTCTTGAACCGGATCAACAGCCACACCCCCACGCAGATCAACGGCAACATCAACGCCAACGGCGTGGTGTACTTCGTTAATCGCTCGGGCGTCACCTTCGGCCCCAACTCCGTCGTCAACGCCGCGGGGATCTATGCCGCGGCCGCATCGCTTTGTGACTGCGACTTCCTCAGCGGCTTCGACGCGTTCTCAAACGTGTCGGGCGATGTCAACCTCCAAGGCACAATCACCGCCGACATCATCGCCGCCTTCGTCGGACGCAACGTCGTCAACACCGGCGACATCACCGTGCCTTGTGGAACCGTTGTCCTCGCCTCGGGCAAGAAGGTCCTCATCGGCAGCCCACTCGGCGGACTCATGGTTCAAGTCGGCGCACAAACCGGTGGCTTCGACGGGTCCGTTTCCAACCAAGGCACCATCAAGGCACGACAGACCACCCTTATCTCCCGCGACCTCTACTCCGTGGTCATCGATCCTGATCACGGACAAATGTACGACGAAAGCACCAAGCCCGGCGTCGTTGTCTCCGAACTCGATACCAATGGCGACGGCGTCATCAACCTCGAAGATATCCAGACCGCGATGGACAACAACACTGGCCCGCTCGCCCCCGGCACCGGCGGCAAGACCCAGGCCCAAGGCGATACCGATGGCGATGGCGATGTCGATAACAACGACATCGGCGCACTCTTCGTCGCCTGTGGTGCCATGACGACCCCTCCCATTGATCCACCACCTGGCCCGCCACCAGTGGACCCGCCGGCCGGTGACTTTGCACTGAGCAACATTGATTACATCGAGTTGCTTCCGCCGATTGGCGAGACGGTCAACCTGACCGAGGCCGACCTCGGCATCCTGCGCGATCAGCTCGGTATCGCCGCACGCCAGCCCCTGCCCAGCGAGCGCACCAGCAAGCTTCAGGCACGCGGGGTCTACGACGACTACGCCGCGAACAATGCCGGTTCGCCCGCACCCGAAGGCACGCTGGTGATCGCAAACTCACGGCTGGATTCCGATGTGGTGCGTCAAGCGCTTTCGGTATACCGCGAGCGTCTCGCTGCCGAGGGCGTGAGCCCGACCATCCGGGCCGAGCAAATTAAGACAGCGATCGACGATGCCTACGGCAACTACGTCTCGTTTGTTCCCCAGGCCAATGGCTTCGACGCCCAAGCCTTCAGCAGCTTCGTACAAGAAAACAACCCCGCCCTCTTCGACAGCTTCACCGCGCTCTACGAACTCAAACGGCTCACCAGCAACATGGGTCTCAGCGAGAAAGAGAAACGTAACAGTGAACGTGTCATCATCGAGAAGTCACGTCCTCAAGACCTGACCTACGACCAGATGAAAGCGACACTGGATGCTTCCGGCGCGCTTGCACAGCGAGCCGACGAGTCAGACAAACCGGTCGAAACCGAAAAGCCGCGTGAGGGCGAAGAAGAGGCTTAATCTCAAGCCATTTAGTTGTTTTGGGCGAGCGTGCCGGATGAGACCTCATCGGCCCACTGAGCGATCTCGTAGCCAAACGTCGCCAAACCGATCGAGTCGCTCGCGACGAGGCTGAACGGCTCAGAGATAAACGTATCGTCTGCTGAAGCAACCGCCTGTGGCGAAACGGCCATCTCAGGCTCGCTGAGGTGGCTGGCTTGAACTGCCGAGCAGCCGGTCATCGCAGCGGTGTAGAGCAGGCATGCTGCTAAGAAAAACCACTGATTGATGCGAAGGATCGAACGGGCCATAGGAAACTCCTGGTGTTTTGCGTCATGCAACAACCAAGATATTTATCGATCGATCAGGCAATAATCTGAAGCGTCGCAAGCGATTATCTCGGGAAACCAAACAACCATCCTTCCGATAACCCCGATGTGTCGAAAGGCCGCGGATATCGATTGTGGCGATTGTGCGGGCAAAACGGGATGCAATACATCAATATCCAACAGACTGATGCAGACGTTGTCTGAGTCACAGTGATCATTACCAAGCCAACGAGCACGCGTTCGTATACTCATTCCTGCAAAGCAATCGATTAAGATAAGCCCGCCGAATTGCCCCATTGCAGACAGACACATGGCACACGATGAACACGCAATACCCAGCCAGACGCCCCCGCCGCTGGGTTGTGCGGTGTCGCTTCAGTACAGCGACCGGGTCAATTTCGCGATGCAGCAGAACGCGGCGCCCCTTGTCGATCAAGTCACGCTGACATCATCCAGTCCGCAGCCGCTTGAGGACCTATCCCTCCGTCTGACACTGAATAACGGCGAGGCCGAGCCCTGGACCGCCCGCCTCGCTCGGCTCGACCCCGGCAGCAGCGCCACCATCAGTGCCGAAGACTTCACCCTCTCCGTCAATCAACTCGCCACCCGGACCGAGGCCCAGCGGTGCCAGATCATCTGCCAAGTGTCTTGCGATCAAGGCCAGGTGCGATCGACATACCCCGTTGACCTGCTGGCGTTTGATCACTGGCCCGGGGTGGGCTACTTCGCCGAGTTGACCGCAGCGTTCGTCACGCCCAACCACCCGAAAGTCGCGGAGTTGCTGCAGACGGCCCGTCAGTCGCTGGGCAACCTCAGCGACACCGATGCCCTAGACGGCTACCAATCCAAGAGCCGACAGCGGGCCTCACTCATCGCCGAATCTTGCTTCAACAGTGTCGCCGCTCAAAACATCGGCTACATCAACCCGCCCGCCAGCTTTGAGACGACCGGCCAGCGCGTCCGGCTCATCGACCGTATCCTTCAGGAAAAGTTCGGCACCTGCCTGGACCTGTCACTCTTACTCATGTCGCTGTGGGAGCAATGCGGCATGCACCCGCTGCTGCTGCTCACCCACGGCCACGCGATGCCGGCGGTCTGGACGCATGACACGCACCTGGCTCAGACCATGATCGATGAACCCGCCCGTATCCGCAACCTCATCGAACTGGGCGAGATCCTACCCGTCGAATCCACCCACCTGACCCAAGCAGGCGCAACGTTTTCCGGCGCCGTCGATGCCGCCAAGCGCACGATGCAATCGCCCGGCGAGACGTTCTGCGCCATCGATATCCGAGCGGCACGTAAACGCGGCGTTCGGCCGTTGCCTCTGCGCAGCGACGGTGAAGCGGGCGTTGACCTCGAAGCCCTTGAGAACAACACCCCCGCCTCCGCCGCCAGTACGATTGATCGTGTGGCTTTGGCCGACCGTGCCGAGGCATGGTCGCGTGAGCATGCCGATCAAGCCGAGGTCGATCAAAGCCCATCGGCCCGTGTCACACGATGGCAAAAACGCTTGCTGGATCTGTCACTCCGAAACCGCCTGCTGAACTTTAAGGAGACGGGGCGGACGCTGCCACTCAACGTGCCCGGACTGGCGAAGCTCGAAGACATGTTGGCCGACAGCCAGGTCTTCGATGTCTTGCCCAAGCTCGACGACAGCGACGCATTCTTAAGTGAAGAACTCAACGACCGCCGACTACACGCCCAGGCAACCGAGGCCGAGACCAAAAAGCGTCTACTCAACCTCTACCGCACCGCCAAGTCGAGTATCGAAGAGACCGGTGCGAATATCTTGTACCTCGCGCTTGGCCAACTCAAGTGGTATGAGCACGACACGGCCGACCAGCCGCGCTACGCCCCGCTTGTCCTCCTGCCCATCAAGCTCAACCGCGACTCGACCGGCGGCGGCTATGCCTACAGCATCGAACTTAACGACGAGCCGTTGTACCCAAACGTCACCCTGCTCGAAAAACTCCGCAGTGACTTCGGCATCGTCGCACCTGCGCTCGACGACCTGCCAGAAGACGAGAACGGCTTAGACATCGAACTCATCTTCCGAAACTTCCGCAACGCGATTCGAGACGTCCCGAAGTGGGAAGTACTCGACACCGCATCGATAGGCCTGTTCTCCTTCAACAAGTTTTTGATGTGGAAAGACCTCCAAGAGAAGGCCCATACACTCAAGCAAAACCGACTGGTGCAACACCTGATCGAATTGCCGGAGCAGGCATTTGATTCCGAGCCGTTCCCGGACAGCGCCGACCTAGACGACACGCTCAAGCCCGATGACCTGCTTTGTACACGGGATGCAGACTCATCACAGCTCGCAGCGGTCTGCGCCGCCAAAGATCAGCGCACGTTTGTCCTCGAAGGCCCGCCCGGCACCGGCAAGAGCCAGACGATCGCCAACATTGTCGCCGACGCCCTGGCGCGTGGCCGGCGGGTCCTGTTCGTCGCCGAGAAAATGGCCGCCCTTTCCGTCGTACGAAAGCGATTGGAGCAAGACGGCCTGGGCGCGTTCTGCCTCGAACTGCACTCGGCCAAAGCATCCAAAAAACAAGTTCTCGCACAGATCCAGGAAAGCCTGCACGCCCCACACAACAGCGAGCCCGCCAACTGGGAGGCACTCTGTGCCGAGCTCGGGGCGACACGCGATCAGCTCAACGCCTATGTCCGCGCCATGCACGAACCGCGCGGGACAGGCGAAAGCCTCTACCGAATGATCGGCCGACTCAATCGCGTTGGCCAAGGCCCAACCACCACGCCACCAACCGACACGATCGCCGACACCAATAAAGCCCAACTCGACGCTTGGCTCACGTCGATCGCGACGCTCCAGGAACGCGCCAAGCCGATCGACCCACATCAGTCATTTCCGCTGCGCGGCATCGGTTCATGCGCATGGAGCTTCACCCTCCCCGAGCAGGCCAAGACCGTCATCGCAGCGGCGATCGAACAGGCGCGCGAGCTGACCGATGCCTTCACGGTATGTTTCAAAGCGATGGCGGTAGACGTCGATGCGATGTCCCCGACCCATCGCGCGATGCAGGCATTCGTAGCCTTGGCGGAGTTGTTGCTACAAGACGAGCAACCCGACGCAAGCCTGCTCGTTGAGACACACGCGGCAGCACTACGGCAACAAACACGACAGGCCATCGCCATCGGCCGACAGCGCGACGAACAGCGCGGCCAACTCCTGCAACACTACCGCGAAGAGTTCCTAAGCCTCGACCACCTCGTCCAGTTGGACAGTATCCAGCACCACCTCCAGCGTGGCGCGCTGATGCGATTCTTCACGGCTCGCGGCGTCAAGAAACCGCTTCGCCCTTATGCGAAAGAACGACTCGCCCCGCTCCCCGAGGTCGTCAAGCATCTCGAACAACTCGGCGACGTGAAAAAGCTGGACCAACAACTCAACGACATGGCCGATGTCGCGCAGGCACTCGGCCCCGCGTGGAACAACAGCTTTGCCAACTGGAATGAGATCGAAACACTGATCCACTGGTGCGAGCGGTTTGCCGATCAACTCGCCATCATTCAATCGGACGCGAACCTCAACGGACTCACAGACAAACTGGTCTCGATCGCCAGTATGCCACGGACAAAAACAGTTGCCGACGCTTGCCAGTCGCTCGTCAACACGTGGAAAGACTGGCTTGCTGATTGGGGCAGCGTCGAGCAGACCCTCGACACCAACAACGACCAAGCCTTTGGCAAAGGCAGGCCCAACTGGCTTAAGAGCGTTCAAGAAACCCTTGATCGCTGGGCCAGTCACCCCGGCCAGCTCAACAACTGGTGCAGCTACCGTACGGCTCGCGACGAAGCCATCGGTCTGGGGCTTCACGAACTCGTCGAGGGCTACGAGTCCGGCGATTTCGCGCTGCCCGTCCTCGACACGGTCTTCTGGCGCAGCTTCGGCATCGCGTGGTTTGCGGCAGTTGCCGACCAAGTTGACCCCGTTCGCACCTTTAACACGGACGCTCACCTAGCAACCGCCGATCGCTTCTGCCTGCTCGACAAGCAGATGATCGAGCTGACCCGCCACGTCATCACCGATCGCCTGGACAAAGACCGCCCCCGGGCCAGCGCCGCGTCCTCGCAGTCGGAGATGGGCATCCTCCGACGTGAGATCGAAAAGAAACGCCGTCACCTGCCGACGCGTCGGCTCATCGAGTCGATCCCGACGCTGCTGCCCAGGCTCAAGCCTTGCTTCTTGATGAGCCCGCTATCGGTCGCCCAGTTCCTAGCGGCGGAGTTGCCACCGTTCGACTTGGTGGTCTTTGATGAGGCGTCGCAGATCCCGGTATGGGACGCGATCGGCGCGATCGCGCGTGGCAAAGAGGTCATCGTCGTTGGCGACTCCAAGCAGCTCCCCCCCACCACCTTCTTCAGCACGCTCGAAGATGAAGAAGACACCGATCTCAATGACCATGCGGTCGACGATATGGAGTCGATCCTCAAGGAATGCAACGCCTCGGGCGTCCCCGGCCTGCGCCTTCGCTGGCACTATCGCAGCCGTCACGAATCGCTGATCACCTTCTCCAACCACCACTACTACCAGAACGAACTGCACACATTCCCCTCGCCAGTCGAGCGATCCGAGAAACTCGGCGTCACCTTCCGCCACGTTGAAGACGGCCGGTACGACCGTGGCGGCACACGGACCAACCGTATCGAGGCCCATCGCGTTGTTGAGCAGGTCGTCGCGATGCTGCTAGACCCGGCCGACACCGACACGATCGGCATCGTCACGTTTAGCCAGGCCCAGCAGAACCTGATCGAAGACCTCATGGATGAAGCGCGACGCAACACGCCAGCCATTGAGCAATACCTCACCAACGACGTCGAGGAGCCGGTGTTTGTGAAGAACCTGGAAAATGTCCAGGGCGATGAACGCGATGCCATCATCTTCTCCGTCGGCTATGGCCCCGATCAGGACGGCAAGCAGAGCATGAACTTCGGCCCGCTGAACAAAGAAGGTGGCGAGCGTCGGCTCAACGTCGCCGTCACCCGCGCCCGCCGAAGGCTGATCGTCTTTTCATCGATGACCAGCGACGCCATCGACCTGCGGCGCACCCGCGCCACAGGCGTCCGCGACTTCAAGACGTTCCTGGACTATGCCAAACGCGGCCCCGAAGCGATCCCCGACTACCAATCGATGTCAGACGACCTCGACTTTACCCAAGGCTTTGAGCGCGTCGTGCGCGACGCGCTGGCCGAACATGGCTGGGACGTCGATACCCGCGTGGGCTGCGCGGGTTATCGCATCGACCTTGCGGTCAAGGACCCGGAAAACCCAGACCGCTACCTCGTCGGCATCGAGTGCGATGGTAAGTCTTACCACAGCGCGAATACCGCACGCGACCGTGACCGCACACGAGCGGCGGTGCTGGTCGGCCTGGGCTGGCGTATCGAACGTGTCTGGTCGACGCAGTGGCAGATCGATCCGCAGGGCTGTTTCGCAAAGCTGCTTGAGCGCTTAGAACAGGCCGTGGCAGAGGCGAGACAACAAGACGCTGCGGACGAGCCCGCGTCTGCCTCGTCGGAAACACCCGCAAGCGAAGCAAGCGATACGCAAGACGAAGAGACCGACTGGCTTTACGCCTCGGCCCCCAAGACCAAGCCAGAACAAGAGGGTCTGCCGGTCTATGAGGCAACGGTGCTCACCAAACGCGACACCGACGTCAAAGATGTCTACGCCGACTCGGCAGAGGATCGCCTGATCAAGGCGCTGGTCAAGATCATTGATCAGGAGTCACCGATCGTTCAAGACTTAGCCATGCGACGGTTGGCCGAGGGCTTTGGCGTCACGCGCACCACACAGCGCTTCCGCGATCGGTTCGATGCTATGCTCGATGCCGCAAACAAAGCGGGCTTGATCGATCAAGTCGCAGACGTGCTCTGGCATCCCGGTCTAGACCCTGGCTCCTATTCGGCGGTACGGACCTCCGGTCCGGACGAAGCGGCGCAGCGTGACATTGATGACATCCCATTGGTTGAACGGGTCAACGCCTGCGCCCATGTGCTCAAGGTGCAGTTTGGCCTGCCTCGCGAGGAGTTGATCCGTGAAGCGGGCAAGCTGCTTGGCATCACCCGAGCCACCGCACGTGTCGCCGATCAACTCGACCAAGCTGTTCAGGCACTCATTGATCGGGGTCAGGCTCGTGAGCAGGATGGCCGTATCACCCCCGTAGACGTAATTTAAGGTGTTCTGGAGGTGTCTTAATTAACGCTTGGAATGAATAGACCGATACCCAAGTTATGCCTTTTGTAAAGGTGAAGTACGATTTCGCTTGACGCAGGCCCGTTTCAACCTACTATTAAAACGTGATCAATCGACTGTCCAAACTGAGTTCCCTCTTCCTCGCTGCGATTTTCGTTGCGGGGCTGGCGCTGTCGTCGCAGGGCTTGGGTCCTTCACATGCGATGGGTGACAGCGAGCCAATGGCGGGCGATTCATGCTGTCAAACCGAGTCGACCAACCAAATCAGTGAAGAAGATCTCTGCCCCGAACAAGTACCTGGCCAAGAGTGTCCGAACTCTTGTCCATGCTCGTGCTGTAAGGTGCTCACGCGAACGGTGAATCTGTATACCGCAGACGCTCTTATCAAGCCACTCTATGCAACCAGCCCGCAGCGACTGCGACCGACGCCGCACCATGTACCGGCCTCTGCCGTGCTTAGTGTGGACATCCAACCTCCAATCGCCTAATCCATTTCAACGGACCTCTGCGCGCACGTTGTGCTCAGCCCCGTATTGCTGTCGCGCGCCACTGCTGCGCGCCGCCCCCAACCTTCGCACACCCATCACACTGGGAGCGGACCGAGATGGACCTGCACAAGCTTTCGAAACAACAAAATACAGATACGTCGCCCGGTACCGTATCAACAAGCGTGCCGCTACCAAAACGCAAGCTATTGACGCGCGTCATGCTGCCCCTGGCAATCGTGCTGGCGACGTTGGCACTGATTGCCTACGCCGCACGAGACGCGATCAGCCCAGCGACACAGGTGCAGACGACACGCGCGGTCGCTTTGTCTGTCGATGTCGATGATGCCGAGCCGGGCCAGTCAATATCGCGTGAAGCATCAACCGTCGTCGCGCAAGCCCCCGGCTGGGTCGAGCCCGACCCGTACCCGGTCTATGCCACTGGCCTAACCAACGGCGTCGTCAAGGCGGTCCATGTACTTGAGGGCCAAGCCGTGCAAGCCGGCAAACGACTCGTCGATTTAGTTGACGATGATGCGAAGCTTTCCTTGCGACAAGCCAATGCGGAACTAGCCAAGGCCGGCGCCGCACTCGTCGCAGCAAAAACCGACTTGCATGAGCCGATCGCGCTTAAGCGCGCCGAATCGGTGACACGTTCGCAGGTAGACGCCCGGCAAGCCGCGCTGCTCCGCCTCGACGCCGAGGTCGCCAAAGAGCAAGCCCGCCTCGACGAACTCACCGCCGCATATGACCGTTTAGCGAAGCTATCCAAACAGTCGGTCTCGGAACTCAACGTCGAAGAAGCCAAGTACCGAGCACAAAGCCAACGCGCTGCCGTTGAAGCCGCCCGTCAGAATCGCCCCGAACTCGAAGCACACTTACAGACCGCCAAGGCCGAGCACGACGCCGCCAAGCGCGACCTTGAGTTAAAGACCCAACTCAAGCGTATCTACGACGAAGCGCTCGCCGCGCGTGACGCCGCAAAGGCCCGCGTGGATGAAGCGCAACTCCGCTTGGAGCGCATGGCCATCAAGAGCCCGGTCGATGGCGTCGTGATGGCAAGGCTTGTCAGTCCTGGCAGCAAGATCATGCTCGACATGGACAGCCCGCACTCGGCCCATGTGATCCACCTCTATGACCCTGAGCACTTGCAGGTCCGCGTGGATGTGCCCTTGGTCGATGCCGCGAAGGTCGGCTTGGACCAACGTGCCGAAATCGTCGTGGACGTGCTGCCCGACACCGTGTTCAACGGCCGAGTCACCCGCCTTGTCCACCTCGCGGATATCGCCAAGAATACCGTGCAGTTCAAAGTCGAGATCACAGATCCCTCCCCGCTACTTAAGCCAGATATGCTCGCTCGGGTCAAGTTTTACAGCGGCAACGGCATCGCAACAGAGACTCGCCCAAGAGCCGCGATGTCCAATGGCTCGCCCGTCGCAATCAAGCAAAGCGCAATCGTTGAACAAGGCGACGAGCGCTTCGTCTGGTGGGTCTCGCCGATCGATCAACGTATCCAACGCCGCGTCGTCACGCTCGGTCAACCACGCAGCGATGGCACAACCGTCATCACCAGCGGGCTGAACCCCGGCGACCTCGTTATCGATCAGCCCGCTGAAACACTCCAAGAAAACCAGCGTGTTCGCAACAACGGACACAAGCATTAAGTGAGATACCCATGAGCATGATTGAATGCCGACAACTCAGCAAGACTTATCGCAAGGGCAATAGCACGATCAAGCCGCTCGATGCGCTGGACCTCGATGTCGAGCAAGGCAGCTTTCTTGCGCTGATGGGGCCAAGCGGCAGCGGCAAGACAACGCTCCTGAACCTGATCGCGGGGATCGACCAGCCGACGTCCGGCACACTGACAATCGCAGGCCAAGACATCGCCAAGCTCAGCCGAAGCAAGCTCGCGTCCTGGCGGGCCGAGCACGTCGGCTATGTCTTCCAGCTCTACAACCTCGTGCCTGTTTTGACCGCGTATGAAAACGTCGAGTTGCCGATGCTGCTGCATCCGCTATCACGCAAGCAGCGGCACGAGCGCGTCAGCACCGCGCTGTCGCTGGTCGGATTGGCCGACCGACACGACCACTTCCCGCGACAACTCTCCGGCGGACAAGAGCAGCGCGTCGCCATCGCCAGAGCCATCGTCACCGACCCGGACATCATCGTCGCGGACGAACCCACCGGCGACCTCGACAAACCCTCGGCCCATGCCATTATGAACCTACTCGTCCAACTCAACGAAGAACTGGGCAAGACCCTTATCATGGTCACCCACGACGTCGCCACCGCCGAGTACGCCGGGCTGACGCTGCACCTGGATAAGGGCCAACTCGTCGAACAATCCGTCGAAGCTGCGTTCTCAGGTGAGAGCGCAACGACGCACAACCAGAACGGAGGTGGCGCATGATCCGCCTGAAGTATTGGCCACTGGTCATCAAGCAAGTCACCCGCCACCGCGTGCGTTCGATGCTGACAATTATGGGCGTCGCGATCGCGATGTACCTTTTCGTTGCGATTCAAGCGATGCAGCATGGCGTCGCACAAACAACGCAGGCCACCGCTGCCGACACGACTCTGGTCGTGTATCGCGAGGACCGCTTCTGCCCGTTCACCAGCAAACTCCCGGAGTATTACCTGCCTCAGATCGAAGCGATCGATGGGGTGATCTCCGCCGTACCGATCCGCGTGGTGGTCAACAACTGCCGGGCGTCGCTGGACGTTGTCACATTCCGTGGTGTGCCACGAGACCGCTTTGAATCGACCATCGGGCAAAACACCCGCTTCCTCTCCGGCTCGTTCAAGGATTGGCAGCGTCGCTCGGATAGCGCGATACTTGGCCAAACCCTCGCAGCGCGGCGTGGACTCAAAGTCGGCGATCAGTTCGACGCCGCAGGGATCACCGCCTATGTCGCTGGCATCCTAGATTCCGACGAGCCACAAGACGTCAACGTCGCATATGTCCACTTGGATTACCTGCAGCAGCAAGTGGACAAAAGCCTGGGCACCGTGACACAGTTCAACGTCAAGGTCGAAGACCCGGACAAGCTGGACGCGGTCTCGGCAGAAATCGATGCGTTGTTCGCCTCGGCCGAGCAGCCGACGACCACACGATCAGAGAAGGCCTTCGTCGCACAGATCGCTGGCGACATGATCGAACTGATCGGGTTCACCCGGTACCTGGGCTGGGGCTGCCTCGTCGCGGTACTTGCCTTGGTGGGCAATGCGATCGTGCTATCGGTGCAGGATCGGATTAAGGAGCACGCGGTGCTGCAGACGCTGGGCTACCGCAGCGCGTTGATCGGGCGACTCATCGTGACCGAGGCGGCGCTGCTGGGCCTGCTTGGCGGGCTACTCGGCGCGGGCGCGGCGCTCTTGACGATCCGCCTGACTCGGCTGAGCTTCTCGGTCGATGGGCTGAGCATCCCGATCGATGCCGGGCCGATGTTATTGGCGCTCGGCCTAACGTTGTCCGTTGTGCTCGGTGTCGTCGCTGGGTTGGTCCCCGCGGTACAGGCCGCACGTCGGCCGATCGCAAGTTGTTTCCGTGCTGTTTAACGAAAGAGACGAATGCGTTTGTTACCGTTTGAATATGCCGCTCGTAACCTTGGCCGATCGCCGCTGCGCCTGCTGATCAGCGTCGTCGGCAGCGTGTTGGTCGTCGTGCTGGCGATCGCGTCGTTCGCGTTTGTTCGCGGGATGGACCGATCACTGGTCGGCTCGGGCTCACCGAATAATGTGATCCTGCTTGGCGCGGGCAGCGAGGAGAGCATCGAACGCAGCGAGATCAGCACATCCGTCGCCAGCCAGGCGCAGGCCTCGATCCCCGGGCTCATGTCGACTGCGGGTCGAGCCTACATCTCGCCGGAGGTCCACGCGGCGTTAGGCGTTGCGGTCGAAAAGGATAGCGAGCCGATCGGCCAAGCGGTCTTCCGCGGCGTGACGCCCGCGGCCTACAGCGTTCACCCGCAGGTCCGGCTCATCGAGGGACGAACGCCGCAGAACGGCGCCGACGAACTACTTGTGGGTCAGCTCACCTATTCGCGACTAGGCCTATCCGAAGAGCGTTTAGCGATCGGCCAACAGCTCTGGATCGATGATCGGCCGTTCACGATCGTCGGCCGATTCGCTGCTCCCAATACCGTGATGAATGCGGAGTTGTGGATCCCCCTGACCAGTATCCAGACACTGACGCGGCGCGAGTCCGTTTCGTGTGTCGTGCTAACCATGGACCGGGCCGAGTTCGCGGATGTCGACCTCTTCGTGAAGAGCCGAGTTGACCTGGAACTCGCCGCGATCTTAGAGACCGAGTACTACGATCAACTCAGCGCGTTCTATCAGCCGGTGAAGATGATGGTGTGGATCACCGCACTGCTCATCGGCGCGGGCGGATTACTCGGCGGGCTCAACACGATGTACGCCGCGTTCGCGTCGCGCATCCGCGAGGTCGGTACGCTGCAGTCACTTGGCTACCCCAGGCGAGCCATTGTCATTAACTTCCTGCAGGAGTCACTGCTGGCCGCTGCTGCCGGGGCGGTGATCGGCTCGCTGCTGTGCATACTCATCCTCGATGGCATCTCGATCCGATTCTCCATGGGGGCCTTTGGGCTGCTCATCGATGCGCCGACCATCGGTTTTGGCATCGCGGCTGGTCTCCTACTCGGGCTCATCGGATCGATCCCCCCCGCCCTGCGTTGCCTGCGACTCCCCATCGCCGAGGCACTGAAAGCTAACTAACAGATTTCCCCCCTCCTTGAAAGGTATTGATATGTTCGCAACACAAGTAAGAAGAAACACGCTCGTCGTCCTGCTTACCATCGCCTCACTCGCGATCATCGCCTGTGGCGGTCAAGATGATGCAAGCACGGGTGGTTCCGATGCGACAGCGACGCTGCCCGACACGCTCTTCCTCAGTGAAGCACCGGACGGCATCGAGACCATCGCATCATTGAAAGCCTCTGCGAAAGAAGGCGACGAGGTCGTGGTGCGCGGCATCGTCGGAGGCAACATGGAGCCGATCGTCGCTGGACGCGCCTCCGCCTCGATCATGGACGCGGGTATCGACAATAAATGTACATCTGAGGAGGACCACTGCATGACGCCTTGGGACTATTGCTGCACACCTCAGGAAGTCATTACGAAGAACCTTGCGACGCTACAGATCACCGACGATGCAGGGCAAGTACTCAAGGCTGATCTTGAGCCACGGATCAAACCCTTGACGACAATCATCATCAAAGGCATTGTCGGACCACGGCCAAACGACCAAGTCTTGACCATCCAAGCGCAAGCCATCTACGTTGAAGACGAGGTTAAATGATGAGCGTGGGTCGATGCCAAACATCCATCCTGGCTGTAGTTTTCGTACTGCTGAATGGCTGCGCGCAGCCTCGGCCATTCGATGACCTATGGGTCGACGCTCGGCCGTACCGTGCGGAGCTTAACCCCGTACGCCCGCCGTCGGATGTTTTAAGTCACCACGACACCTCAACACAAATCGTCGAACCAGCGAATCCCCAGGGCAACATCACCCTGCATGATGCGGTGTCGCTGGCCCTGGAGCAGAACCCCGGGCTTAAAGCCAACGGCTGGTCGGTCGCGGCTGCCGAGGCCGACGCGATGCAGTTAGGCCGACCACGCAACCCAACGGTATCGCTCGGCGTTGAGAACTTTGGTGGGCCTGAGCGTTTGCAGGAATTACCCCGCCAGACGCTACGCATCAGTCAAGTCATCGAACTGGCGGACAAGCGCAATAAACGTCTGCGGCTGGGCCAGGCCAAGCAACGGCTTATCGCGTGGGATTACGAGCAGCAGCGCATCGAAGTCGCCGCAACCACCGCGAGCCGATACGTTGCGGTGCTTGTTGCTCAAGCACGCATCGAACTAACCCAACAACAACTCGAGTTGGCGACGAAGGCTTACGCCATTGCCGACGACCGAGTAAGCAACGGCACACGCCCAGGCTTTGAGCGTGATCAAGCCGCCGCTCGCGTCGCGCTGATCCAGATCGAACTGGACCTAGCCAAGGAAGGTCTCGACTCGGCCCGCGCCGATCTCGCCGCCTCATGGGGCGCAAACCAGTCACGCTACGAACAGGTCAGCGGGGACCTCGATCTGCAAGCCGAACTACCGCCGCTCGACACCTTACAACAACGCATAGCACAGAGCCCGCGCGTCGCGCGATGGGCCGATGAGATCGCCATGCGTCAAAGCAACATCGAACTACAGCGTGCCAACGGCGTCACCGACCCGAGTGTCGGCGGCGGCATCCGCTACCTCTCCGAATTAGATGAAACGCTGGGCGTTGCTGAAGTGAGTTGGCCCCTGCCGCTATTCGACGACAACGAGCACGGCATCCTGGCTGCGCGACTGCGCCTGTCGCAAGCCGTCGCTCAACAGGATGCGGCTAAAGCCGAGTCAAGTCGGCTACTAACGCGTGCCCACAGCCGTGCCCAAGCGGGAGCAAAGACGCTGGCGACCTTGCGTGACACGGCCATCCCCGCAGCCGCCGCGGCCTACGAAGCGACGCGTGAGGCGTACGAGGCGGGACAAACCGAGT
>JARFRI010000360.1 GCA_029287335.1 Phycisphaera sp.
CGTGGGTGGTAGGGGTACTGCATGCCGTTGTGCCACTTGCCGAAGCAGCCGGTCGCGTAGCCGGCAGCCTGGAACGCGTCGGCGATGGTGTGCTCGGCGAGGTTCATACGTTCGGCCCCGCGCGACACGCCATGCACCCCGGTGCGCGGGTGGTAGCGACCGGTGAGAAACTCCGCCCGCGTTGGCGCGCAGACGGCGCAGACATAAAACCGATCAAAGCGGACCCCATCACGAGCAAGCGAATCGATGTTGGGTGTCGAAAGGTCTTTGTTGCCGTGCAGCGAGAGATCGCCCCAGCCCTGGTCGTCGGCAAGAAAGATCACGACGTTGGGTCTTTCTTTTTTAGCATCTGCCTGAGCCTGCATGGGAGCAGACAAAGCGAACGCGACAACGAAGAGGAACAACAAAGCCAATCGAGTCCATTTCATACGTGAGTCCCCAAAATTCATTAGATGCCTTTCCGGCGGTGCTCGGACGCGTAAGGGTCGGGCTTGGGCTTCGCCTGCTCGGCCTGTTCATGCGTCTCGATGGCTTGATCCTCTTCATCATCCTCGTCCAGCATGATCCCCGCACTCGCGGCGGTGGGCTTGGGTGGGGCTGGCTGATTGAGGTAGATGATCACACCGACGAAGCTGATGATCAGTCCCAGCACGAAGAGACCGCACGAGAAAAGGACCATTTGCTCGAAGATTTTGGGTGGGTCTTCGCCGTCGCCCATGGTGGCGACAATGGTCATACAGACCGAGCCAAAGAGGACTGCCGCGAGGCAGAGCACACCGCCGAGTTTGACCAAGCCCATCCCTTTATGGTCCGAATGTTGAGCGCGTTGACTAAGGGGCATGCCCGATTCTAACCCGACGGAGAGGGTCTGCTGCAAGGCGCATCAAAAAGCCCCCTGTTGCCAGAGGGCTCATCGAATGGGCCCAGAGGGAGTCGAACCCCCAACCGTCGGTTCCGAAGACCGATGCTCTATCCAATTGAGCTATGGACCCTTGGGATGGAGATTGTAGCTATTAAGCGGTTTGATGTGAAAAAACATCCCGACAGATTCTAAATCTGTTTGATAATTAGATTTACGAGCGTTTTCTCGCCATAGGTTCCGGTAACCGTCGCCTTACCGACTGACACGGGCGTTGTTACCGGCAGCGCCGATACAACCGGCACAGAGGCTTTAAGTCGCCTGCCCCTCACGACGATATCGATCGTGAGAACCCACATGAAGTGTGTGGGTTGGGGGTTGGTCTCTGAAGAGAATCATATATGACGGTCTTCGACGCAATCCAAACCGACTGGGCCCAAGCCCGCCGACACGAGTTCGCCTCACCAGGCATGGGCTTTGAGCTCGCCAAGCGAATGGTTGATCTCTGCGGGGCGACGCTAGCTCTGGTGCTGTTCTGCCCGTTGCTGCTGTTCGCAGCGGCTTGGGTGAAGGCGACCGACGGCGGCCCGGTGTTCTACCGCCAGTACCGAGTGGGCCGAGACGGCAGGCTCTTCAAGATTTGGAAGCTCCGCACCATGCGAACCGACGCCGAGAAAGACGGCCCGCGTTTCGCTTCCGATAACGACCCGCGCATCGTGCCCGGCTGTGGCTGGATGCGGATGAGCCATATCGATGAACTGCCCCAGCTACTGAACATCCTTCGCGGCCACATGTCGCTTGTCGGCCCCAGGCCCGAGCGTCCCGAGCTCATGGATCAACTCCGTAAAGACCTGCCCGGCGTGGATCGACGCCTCGCCGCGACACCAGGGATCACCGGCCTGGCGCAGGTGATGAATGGCTACACCAACGACATAGAGGGCATGCGTCGCAAGCTCGACTTGGATCTCCGCTACCTCGAACAACGTTCGATCTCGCTCGATGTCCGACTGATCCTGAAAACCTTCCCCCGCTTCTGGGACCGAACCGCTTGCTGAACGGGAATCAAGAGATGAATCTCAAACTACTCCATACATACCGATCGGCGTTCGCGGCAACCCTGGCTGTACTGGCCTTGCTTTTGCTCAGCGGATGTTCGAGCAACCCACAGTTCACCGACTATCACGCCTTCATTCAAGAGCCGAGGATGCACGCATCCAGCGCGCCCTATCTGATTGGCCCGCCGGACGTACTCGAGTTCCGTTCGACGCGTGTGCGAGAGATCGGCACCTACCGCGAGGCGGTGAGTCCTGATGGCTTTGTCAATGTGCCGCTCCTGGGGCGTGTCTACGTCGCAGGCCGAACGGTTACCTCCCTGCAGCAAGAACTGGAGCAGCGAGCGAGCTTTTATTATCAGGATGCAGATGTCAACTGCCGCGTCTCCGTCTACGCCAGCAAAAAGATCTTTGTCTTTGGCCAAGTCCTATCACCCGGGGCCTACTTCTACAACGGCTCGAACACGGTCATCGACACGCTCGCCAAGGCCCAGCCCACCGACCGTGCCGACCCCGGCTCGATCACGATCGTTCGGCCCGATGAGAACGGCGAACTGCGGGCCCGTATGACCATCAACCTGGACCACATGATTAAGACTGGCGACACCACGCTCAACGCGGTGCTGCAGGAAGGCGACCTCATCTACGTTCCACCAAGCGGGATCGCTAAAGCCACCATCAGCTTCGAGCAGTTGCTCATGCCGTTCCAGCCGCTCTCTTCACTCATCAACGGCCCGGCCTCCGTGTCAGAGTCCGCGTCCGGTGAAAAGCCCTACGGCGACAGCTCTAACTAACTACCCAGATACCGCTCAAACAGCGGAGCGAATGCTATGGCAACGAATAAACAAGAACAAGCAAAAGCCATCTACGAGTTGTGGGACGTGATCCTTCAGCACCGCTGGCGGTTTGTCTTGCCCGCGTTTGCGGTGACCGCGATCGTGCTGTTTGCCAGCCTGTTCCTGCCACGCAAGTACGAGGCGGTTGCCTACTTTGAACGGCGAAACGCCCCGGAGCTGATTGAAGCCATCCGCTCTGGCGCAAGTGATTCCTACATCGACCCATTGCAGGCGCTGACCAAGGAAATCGCGGGCAGCAACGCGATTGTACAAGCGGTCAATGACCTGGAACCCAAGCTCCGTAAGAGCGGCTACATCACCAACGCCAGCGATATGAGCGAACTGCGGCTGGCGGTGACGCGACAGATGATCGTGAGCCGAGAGTACGCGGATCAAACGCGGATGAATCTGCGTTTGCAGTTGGTGCTGGATGACCCTCACATCAGCGCCATGGTGGTCAACGAGTTGGTGGATCGCTACATGCGTATCACCCGCGAAGGCCTGATGGAGCGGGCCAATAGCTCGATCGCCTATTTTGAT
>JARFRI010000397.1 GCA_029287335.1 Phycisphaera sp.
GCCGCCGGTGTTGGGGTCGTAGTCGGGGTTGGGGATCTCCTCGGTTTCGCGCTGGGTCGAACGCCAACCAAAGATCGTGTCGTAAGGCCCGCGGTTGGTGATTTCGTGATCGACCCAACTGGGCAGACGGCCACGGACCACGGGGTTGCGGAAATCGTCGAAGGCGTAGCGCTGCCAGGTGATGCCGCGGTCAAAGGGCGCGACGGCGGCGAGCGTCTCCCCGCCGGAGCCGCGCATGTTGCGTCGGCCGGTCTGGATCGCGGTGTTCTGCGTCAGGTCGCTGAGCTGCTCCATCGTGGCGGTGCTGATCGCGTCGAGCGACTCCATCGCCTTCCACAACTCGCCTCGGCCAAACTCGCTGTCATAGAACGTCATCTCGCGGACGTCGTAGCTACCCAGATTAAAGAACGCGTCCATGTCCACGAGCTGCCGCTCCTGCTCGCGCAGGTCCTCAGCGATGTCGTCAAGCGTCTGGTCGCCGAGCTCGTCGCCCGTGCCCCGGCTGAGCTGGTCCTCGACGCATTCGAGCGTCGCACGGACATCCAGGAGCGTGTACTCGGTGGCCAGCGGGATCGCGTCGAGCATCTGCACCACCGCGATAAGCCGAGAGATCTCGACGTTGTTCATCGCCACGGTGTTGAACGACCGGGCGACGTAGCCGGCACCGGAGATCACTGTCGCGTCGGCGGCGGATTGGGTCTGCTGCTGCAACTGCGCGTGTCGGCCGGTGTTGAAGACGTAACCGATCAGCCCGACGATCATAAACCCGCCCAGCAGCGACAGCACCAGTACCGCGCCCCGGCTCTTGGGCGAGCGGCGGGCCAAGCGCTTGTGCGCGGTGCGTGTGGCGGTCGGGTTGTGAAGGGGGGTCTTCATATCAATCAATACGCATTCAAATTAAAATCGGGGGACTTCCGGGGACTCGGGCAGTCGGCGGTCGATGCCCTCGTTGGTCAAGATCGCGCGCGACTCGATCATCGTCCACAGCCCAGGCGGGCCCGGGCTGTCGCCGTCGCGGCCGGCCGGTGAATACGAGCCCGACTCACCCACCGCCGAGAACACTCGGCTGGCCAGGGGCACGGTCAACGCGAACTCGTGGCGGACACGGACCGCGATTGCTTCCTTCGGCGAAAAGAGCGTGTAGCTCTCGACGGGCTCGAAGCGGACGGTCTGCGACCCCTCGCCGGGGAAGACGCGCTCCAGGGTGATTTCGGTGTGGTTGATCGCGTAGTTCAAGCGCTCACCAAGCATCTCATCGACCCAGGCCGGCTGGCTTTTGCCTTGCGAGGAAAACACTTGGCCGATGCCCGTCACCATCGCGCTGCTCGCGACGCTCGACCCGCTCTCGCGTCCGCTGACCGGCAAGACGCCGAGCACCGCTGCCGAACGGATCGATTCGAACTTGCTCGAACTACTCGACGGGTTGAGCTCGTTGATTGCTTCGGATGAGTTGGTGGGGATCTGGACGATCGCGGTGCGTGCGGCGGTGAAGGCCGAGTACTGCACGTAGAACAAGCCCGTAAACACCAGCATCGTCTGGATCAACAGCAGTGTCACGATCAACAGGATCGGCGTGACCAAGACGAACTCGATCATCGCCACGCCCGAGTCGTCGGCCAAGCGCTGCTTCACCGGCACGCGCCGCACCTGTGCCGACACCGCCCGCAGACGCAAGCCAAGCCAGAGCAACACCGCCATGCACAACACCGCAAAGCCAAGCAACCACAGCGCGGGGCCACTGGTCAGTGTCGTCCACCACCAGTCGGCTTGGCCGGTTTGAAGTTGTGCAAGCAGGAACATGCCGGGCATCTCGTTAAGGATTGGGCCAAGCGACAATACACTGGGCCAACGTACAAGTTACCGATTCATTTCATCGGCTGAAAGTCATTTGAGCAAAAATCCAACAATTAAAAGTAAAAACCAGCCTTTGTATAGCACGTTTGAATGACAAAACGCCATCCACACTCAGAACTTCAGCTCGATGCCGCCGCGGATATAACCCGAATCATCTAGGTCCCGCAGGCCCGTGGGGTCGCGCGTGTCGTAGCCGATATCGAACTCCTGGCCGAAGGCGTAACCGCCCGCGACCGTCAGCGCGACGCTGGGGCTGATGTCATACGTCAGGCCCAGCTCCAGCCGCTCCTGGCTAAAGAGCAGCCGGCGATTGTCGACGCCGTTGTCGATGGTAAACGCGTCGCTGCGTCGGACGTAGGCCGCAAAGAATTTGAGGTCTTCGGTTGCCTGATAGGACACCGAGCCGTTGAACGAGAAGAACAGGGCCGAGCGAAGATCGACTGTCCAGAACGCGTCGGGCTTCCAGGTCAGTCGGCTAAAGGGCAGGCCGATGGCGTAGGTCGTTGTCTCGTTGAGTCGGCTGAAGTAGGTGATCGCGGGCAGCGGGACATCGGGGAGGAAGACGCGGTTGCCATCGTAGTTCAGGCCAACGAGCCAGCGCGTGTCACGGTCGATTGTCTTGACCGCGAAGAGGTCTGCCTTGCCGTACCACGCGTCGCCGTCGTTGAACGGGGTGACGCCGGCATAGCCGAGCCCAACCGTATAGCCCATCTGCCATTCGCCCAGCGACTCGCCAAGGTCAACCGCACCGAAGCTGCCGCCAAAGGCGACCGACACATCGGTCAGGCTGTCGGGCAGCGCCGCGTCGGACGAGCTGATCTCGTACTGCACGAACTCATAGCCGATGGATGGGTTGTACGAGCTGTCGGGGTCGAGCCGGACTCGGCCGGTGGAATCGAAGATTGATAAATCGACATCCGCGCCGGTGATGTTGGCTTCGGAGGGTGTGTAGAAAGCGTTGGCCTTAATCACATTGCCAGACGGCACGAGCATCATGCTGCCGTCCGACTGCGCAAGAGCAGCGTGGGTGGTCAACACCGAGACAGCCAGACCGGTCGCGTGCAGGGCTCGTTTCATGACACAACTGTAGCACTGAAATTCATGAACCGCCGTGATGACTCGCCCAAACGCGGCAAGCCGCGGCGCTTCATCGAAAACTTACTTGTCGTCCAGCAGATCGACACTCGCAAACGACTTGCCCTCGAGCATCTCCAGCGACGCCCCGCCACCGGTCGAGACGTGCGTGACCTGGTCGGCAAAGCCGAGTTGCTCGATCGCCGCGGCCGAGTCGCCGCCGCCAATAATCGAGGTGCTCTCGCTGTCCGCGATCGCCTGGGCCACCGCCTTGGTGCCTTCATCAAACGGGGCCATCTCAAACACGCCCATCGGCCCGTTCCACACCACCGTCTTGGCACCCTTAACAATCTCCGCGTACTGCTTGGCGGTCTCCGGACCAATGTCCAGACCTTCAAACCCGTCCGCGATCTCGCCGGCCTTGACGACCTGCTTGTTGCAATCACTGTTAAAGTCGTCGCCGCAGTGCGTGTCCACCGGCAGGACCAGCTTGTCCCCGCCCTTTGCGATCAACGTCTTGGCAAGCTCGACCTTGTCCTTCTCCACCAGCGACCCGCCGACACTGCCGCCCTGCGCCAGCGAGAACGTGTAAGCCATCGCCCCGCCGATCAAGACCTTGTCGCACACGCCCAGCAGGTTGTCGATCACGTTGATCTTGTCCGACACCTTCGCCCCGCCAAGGATCGCCACGAAAGGCCGCTGCGGATTGGCAATCACCTCGGTCAGGTACTTGATCTCTTTATCAACAAGGAAGCCCACCACCGCAGGCTTGCCGACGTGCTTCATCGCCTTAGGCACCGCGTACATCGATGCCTCCGTCCGGTGGCACGTGCCAAACGCATTGTTGCAGTAGATGTCGCCGAAGGACGCGAGGGTGTAGTTGTAGTTCTCGTCGTCGCCCTTCTTCTCGCCAGCATTGAAGCGAACGTTCTCAAGCACCAGCACCTGCCCGGGCACCAGCGCATCAGCCTTGGCATGCGCATCATCGCCATCGGTATCGATCGCCATCTGCACCACGCCCTCGCCAAGCAATTCACCTAAGCGATCCGCCGCGGGCTTAAGCGAGTACTGCGGGTCCGGCTCACCCTTGGGCCGACCCAGGTGCGCCATCAAGACGACGCTCCCGCCGCCATCAAGGACGTGCTGGATGGTTGGCAAGGCCATAACGATCCGCCGATCGTCGGTGATCGCGCCGTCCTTGAGCGGGACGTTAAAGTCCACGCGCATGAGGACTTTTTTGCCGGTGACATCGAGATCTGCAATGGTTTTCTTAGCCATGTTGTGCTCCTTTGTTGAACGGGGCATCTTACAGGATCGCGACAGATGAATCTCCCGTTAGCCTGCGGGCTTGTCCCGCCGATTCTGACCGGATGCTCATGCGAATTGGCGGGACAAGCCCGCCGACTAACCAAACCGCTACGATAATCCACCCATGCAAAACCACCTCGAACAACTCGGTGCCGATCTCATTGGCTACGGCCCAGACGACTCGGCCGTCGCGCTCGCCGACTCCTTTGGCGCCTTTGAGGCCGAATACGCCGCCATCCGTCGCCACGTCGGGATCCTCCACCTCCCACAGACCGGCCTGATCAAAATCACCGGCAACGACGTCAAGCCCTTCCTCCACAACATGCTCTCGCAAAACGTCAACGCCATGACCGGCGGGCAAACCCAGCGTACCTTCCTCCTCGACGCAGAAGGCCACGTCCTGGCCGACGCGTACCTCCACCACGGCGACGCCTCGACCTGGCTCGAATTGGACCGCTTCGATATCGCCTCGACGATCAAGACACTCGACAGCAGACTGTTCACCGAAGATGTCACGCTCGAAAACATCGCCGACGACAAAACCGTGATCGCCTTGATCGGCCCGGCTGCTTCGCAACTGCTCGCCAAGGTCGCCTCGCACACCATCGATAGCATGACCATCGACGACATCACCAAGATGCCCGACACGACGCACGTCGTCATGATCGGCGACGCCCCTGTCTCCGTCTGCCGACGCGACCTGGGCCAAACCCTTGGCCTGAGATTGTTCGTGCCGACGGACCAAGCCGAGGCGATCCATCAGACGCTGCTTGATGCCGCGGGCTACGAGGCCAACGCCGAGGTCGATGCGGACTTCGCACAGCGCCGCCGCGACTCGCTGCGTGGCCGACCCGTCGGGTGGTCGGCCTACAACACCGCGCGGATCGAATCGGGCCAAGCCATCTACCACATCGACTTCGGCCCAGACTCCCTCCCCGCCGAGGCCGGCGAAGACGCCTTCAAGAACGCCGTGTCCCTGACCAAAGGCTGCTGGCTGGGCCAGGAAGCCGTCGCGCGCATGCACAACCTTTCGCACCCCAAACGCTTGCTGGTTGGACTCAAATTAGCTGCCGACCAACTACCCGTCGCCGGCTCACAGGTCTTCGAACTCGACCCCGACAAGCGCGCCAAAGCCCCGCGTGGCGGACAGGTCGGCGGCATCACCAGTTCAACCCTGTCGCCTTTACTTGGACGCACAGGCCTGGCCTTCGCCGTGATGAAATGGGGCCGGCACAAACCGGGCACCAAAGTCGCCGTCGCCGTCGATGGCGAAATGGTCCAAGCCGAGGTCAGCGGGCTGTACTTCGCGGGGTGATCGTTAAGGCAGCGCTTCGCTTCACCACAGAGGCACCGAGAACGCAGAGAACACAGAGCAAGGCAAAATACAATTCTGGGGAAGACGAGGAATATGAAATTGATGGCGACCTGAAAACACCATCCTAAGTGGATGGTTTTCTCTGTGCCC
>JARFRI010000411.1 GCA_029287335.1 Phycisphaera sp.
GAGTTGTTCCTCGATCGGACGCTGACCCAGGCCTTGCTCCGCGATCACCATCCGGCGGATCCCTTCATCCGCAGCGAGTGTCGCGCGATTGGCAGCGATCCGGTTACCCCTCATTTCGCTGTTGATGCGGATCGTATCGAGTATCAGTTTGTCCGCAGCAGGATCGGGTGAGTACGACAGGGCGGTGATCGCCTCGGCGAATAATTGCTCGTCACCGTCCTCTGCAAGCGCCTCGGCGAGCGCGGCCATCGCCTGCTCACCGCCACACTGTGCGATCAACCAAACCAGCGAGTCACGCAGCGGCGGGGTGCTATCGGGAAGCATCGCGAGGGCTCGGCTACGGATCAACTCAGTCGCGGAAGGCCGATCAACAAGCGATAACACCGCCTGCTCGTACCCCGCGAGTGCTTGGCGTTGCGTCTCGTTCTTCATCGCATCGAGCAGGCCGGGCAAGGCTTTCTCGCCAGCCATCGCGATGATCGCTTTCGCTGCGCTGCCGCGCACAGCCGGCGAGTCGTGGCTGAGGGCTTGTTCTGCCAGTCCCATACCCGCCTTCGTTTTAGCTTGAGCGAGCACTTCTAGGATGGCACTGGCTTGCGTCGCTTGCGCCGAAGCAAAGGCTTGGATCAATGCCTGATCCGCATGCTCAGCCACGAGCCCAGCCATCAGTCTTTGAGCGTGCTCATTCAGACGCCAATCGCTGTGCCCCAGGTACGCCAGCACATCAGCAATCGCGTCAGCCTGCTGTGTTTTAACGAGGTACGTCAGCGCGTTGAGCTTGCGGAACGTGTCACGGTTTGCAATGGCGATGAGCGTCCGCCGACAGAACGCGGCACGCTCTGAATCGCTTGGCAAGGCATCCAATTCCGACTGAAAAAGCCTTGCGGCATCATCAGCAAGGCGCGGCATGTCGGGCGCGGCCTCTGCCGCTTCAATGGCGTTGATCAACACATATAGCTTGATCGGGTCCTCGTCCTTATTGCCCGCAAAGGCAAGGTCCAGAGGCTTGTCGAGCATCCATCGATATAGATCATCGAGGTATTGCTTGCTGTGACCTGGTTGGGCCATGAGGTTCTGCGCGACGACCTGGCCACGCTTGTAATAGACCTTGGGCCGAATCTGGCGCGGAATCTCCAAGTATCGGCGGAGGTAGCTCGCGCTGGCGTCGATGGATTCCTGGTAGCCGAGCATAGAGAGGAACTTGAGCGTGTTGGGTCGACGGCTGGAGAACATCTGGTCGGCGATCTGCTCCTGCTCCGCCGCGTACAGCAATGGTCCAGCAAGGCGGGCGGCGGTGTCTTTATCCCAACTCAATGCGCGGTTGCCCAGCAACGGCCGGTTACCCGCCGGGTCCAGCGTGATCAGTTTTTCCAGCGCATTGCGAACGAGTTCATCATCGATCCCCGCATCAAATGGATTGCGAGCCAGCGTGCTGCCCTCGCCGAACAACACCGACTGCGTCACCGAGCCAACACTGTTAGGCGACATCGTCTCGGTGTCTTCGTGTTCGAGATTGGACTTCAGCACGGCGGCCTGCGACTCAGCAGACTGCGTCGCTTGACTGATCGTCGCTACCGCATGCATACGCACAAACTCTTGTTCGTCATCCAAGAGCTTCACAACGCCGGAGAGGTACTGCAGCGTCGCGTCCGCTCCACATGCTTTTAACGCCTGACACGCCGCGCCACGCAATCGCGGATTGTCGCTTTCTAATAGCTTGGCGAGCCTCGGCAGGATGTCTTTTTCGCCGGCCTGATAACGCTTGGCCAGTTCATTCGCGGCGAAACCTCGCGCCTTTGGCATGAAGATACCGAGGTACTTAAACACTTCGTCTGTGCTCCGCTCGCCGACCCGCGGGCCCGCTTGCTGGAGTAACTGCGGGTCGTTGAATTGCCCCTGTGCGATCGTCAACAGATCGGCAAACTCCTCGTCATTCCAGAACATCGATTCATCCGCGTCCTTGCCGGTAAACAACGTCTGCTCCATTGGCGCGGAGTAATGCATCGCGTACGTCGCGGTCGGGTTGCGCAGGTTCTCCTTGCCGTAGTTGGAATGGCACGTAAAGCTGCCATCGAACATTCGGCAGAGCGTGTATCGCCAGCGGAGGTTGCGGTGACTGCCGATCGTGATCTCCGGCCCGAGCATGGTGGCGGCCCAGGGCGTGTAGTGCCAGAGATAGCCGCTGCCGTGGCCGCCTCTCCGCGTGAAGCTGGCATGGGAGGACATCTGAGCAAACCATCGAGCACGATCGTTATCACCCATGAGCTTTAGTGCGAAGGCGACGCCGACGTTCTTTCCGTTGCTGTCGTCTGACCCCGCCGCGCCATGGTGCCCGTAGGGCACGGCACCCTTCTCGTAGTACGAGCCGAAGAATTTCGTGGAGCGCTCGATGGCCTGGTCGATTTCGGGGTCCTCGATGCCCAGTTTTTTAGCCAGCGCAAGCAACATAAAGCAGCGGTTGCCCGCGGCGTTGAGCGCGCCGTAGCCCGGGTTCATGCCATGCAGTTCACCGCCATTAAATACTGGCCATGCGAACGTGTGCCCCCACGAGCCGCCGCCGGCCTGCCCCTTGGCGGTGTGGACCGCGTACGCACGGATCGCCGGCAGTACGAACTCGTCGCCGGTCGCGTCGTAATAGATTGCGGCGTCCAGACCATCAAAGCTCATCCGCCAGCTCTGGAAGCCGCCGGGCTTATTGATGTCGAATTTGTCCGCGATACTCGGGTGCCAAGCCGTCGCGTTGGGACTACGAACCCACTCGTGGATCAGCTCACGGTGCTCCGGCTTGCCCGACGCAACCATCGCTAACGCCGCGAGCGCACCGCTTCGATTGGCCTTAATCTTGCCCGCAGCGAACTCTGCTTCGAGTACCCTCCACGCGTTCTCAAGGATCCGCGTCGCCTTCGGGCAGTTGTAAGGCGATGTGTCGCTGTAATCCGGGAAGACCTCCAACTTTAGCGTGATCTCCATGACCGAACTGTCAATCGGGAACTCATCAAAGTTGGAGCTTCGCACGACCTGCTCGCGTTTCTCCTCGGGCACCCAGTCGTAGAGCGTCTTGTCGCCCTCGGCCTTGTCGATCAAGTCGTCCACATCCGCGTCGGCAATATTCTTCCCGCCGTTGCGCGCCATGAAGTTTTTGTCCCGCCAGACGAGCAGCTTCAGCTCACCTTTATTCACTTGTTTCTCTGCCTCGATGATGGCTTTACCCAAGACCATGCCCATGTTCTGACCGGGGGTAAAGGTCTTGCCGTTGACCCCGAGGATCACATCACCCCAGCCCATCACGCCATCCGCCGGTGAGCCCGGCTGCACTTCGGAGACTTCGATCTGATCACCCTCCGGCCCGCCGACCATGTGGCCAAACATCCCCGTCGGGCCCAGCGGCCAGATGTTCGCACCATGCTTACCGGGTTCGCCGGCCGGGTCGCCCTTGGTCAGGTCCGGCAGCTTGCCACGCCGAGCCTCGGCCTGCTGGTCCAATTCGCCATCGTTTTGCAGCGCCTCCAACTGCTCGGGTGTCAGCGTTCGCTCCTCCGCGAGCGTGGGCGTCAGCCACGCTAACAACAAAACCAATACGCCAAAGCGCAACAACATTTGATTAGTTCGTTCATTCATGCAGCAGCCTCTTTCGGCTTAAGTTTTTGGCAGATCAATAGCGTCAAGCCCGTTGCCTTGCCAAGCGTCTCGATTCGTTGTCGCAACGGCTGGGGCACTTCAATCCCTAAGTCCCAGAGCAGGTGGACGCGGCGGTTGGTATGCGCTTTGGCGTCGCGTCGCATGGCCAGCCACGTAACAAACGACTCCAGCATTTTTAGCGCCCGTACTTCGTCTTGCAGCACAAAACTGTTGCGCCCAAACCACAGCGTCTCAAACACAAAGCGGTCGTCCAACTCCGACGCCTGCTTCAGATCAAGCACACGGATCGGCCACTGACCGCCGGGCAAGCGCGGCATCGCTGCCCCGGCCTCATCCGCAGCATCAGGATCGTCGCTGAAATACAAGAACACTTCGCCTCGCCGAGTGATAAACCGCAGCTCATCCTGTACCGACCGCCTTGGCTTGTCCGGCTGGACGACAACGCTCGGCCGCGGCGTCAAGGCGTCCGCCCACTTGCTGGGGATCGGCAGCGGGAAGTACGCCTCACGATACACGTTCAATCGCCGCACATAGTCGACGACGACAAACAACACCGCCAACGCAAGCATCACCAGCGTCGCGGTGAGATTGGCCTTGTCCAGGCGATTGGCCGTAAGCATGTCCTTCTCGGAAAGGAAGATCGGCTCGCGTTCTTTGGCCTGCTCCATCCCTTCAACGTCGACGCCCTCGCGCTCGGTCGTCCCGCCGATCATCGCCTCCAGGTCGTCGTCCGCGCCCGCGTTTTCATCGCGGGTCTGCTTCTGCTTTTTCCAATCCGGCGCGTCATCGCCGAAGCTCTCGAAGTAGGACAGGTCCGTGTCATCAAGCCCGGCCTTATCCAGTCGATCACCGGAGGCATCCTCGGCAAACTGGATATTCGCCGCCTCTTCAGCACGCTGCTTTTCCGCCTGCTGCCGTGCTAAGTCTCGCGCGGCCATCGCCTGCTCGACGACCTCGGCCTGATCCACCGCGATCCGTGAGACGTAGGCCTGCGAGTTCACCTCGGCCAGAACGACCGCCAACACCGCGCACAACACCGCCACATGAGCCAGCCACTTCCGTGGCTTGATCAGCAGGTGCAAACCCCACAGCAGCGGGACGCACGCCAAGAGCGCGACGCTCGTGTAACCCATCGGACTGAAGATCTCCCAGTTCATGTTCGCTGTTGCCTTATTTGCGTTTTTGTGTGACCGCGTCGTTCCACTGGTTAAAGGCGTAGTAGACGAGGTTGATGCCAAGCTGTGTCGCCGCGTCGCGCATCTCCGGCGTCACGTCGCTGTAGCCCGGTGATTTCCAAGCGTCATTCATATCACCGGGGTGATAGAAGACGATCCATCGGCCCTCGTGTTTAATACCTCGTGCCCGCGTCCCGCCGTGCGCCCAAAACGCAGGCGCACCATTGGGGAAGCCGTAAGGCAACTGATAAATCATGTCATCGTCGGCGATGTCCAAGAGCGGCTTGTCAGGAAAGACCTTGCCGATGAATTCCTTGAACGAGCGGTCAAAAATCGCGCTGCCCGCGTCGGCGATCAGCATCCCACCGCCCAGGCAATACTCGCGCAGGATCTCGATCTCTTTGGAACTGACCCGACCCATGCCGCCGTTACCCGTCAGGTAAACAAACGGCGGGAAGCCGTCTTCGGGATACTTATCCAGCAGTGCGATCGAATGGCTCTCGCCCTTGTTCGCGATTTTGTCAAAGCCCGTCGCTTTGGCGAAAGCATGCAGGAAGTTGATGTCGGCGTCGGTCTGGTTCATGCCGTCGTCCCAGCCCTCGCCGCCGTGATTCAAGCGGATGAAGCGGATCTTGTAGTCCTCCATCCCCTCAGGCCAGCCGCCTTTCTTACCCCCGCCCTTGCCGAGTTTGCCGGCCTTGGCGTTCACCGACGCTTCATAACGAGCCTGGGTCATCTCCTCCATCATCTTGTCGACTTCCGTGTCATCCAGATCGGGGATGTCGAAGATGATCGCGGAATTGGGCCGGAGCGTCAGCTTCTTCTTTTCTTTCTTTTTCTTGACCACCTTGACCTCGGCGACTGCGGGCTCGCCACTGCCCTGCGGCACGCGGTACGCCTCAACGCAGCCATCGATCTGTAAGAGGAACGGGATCAGGATGATGATGACAAAGTGGGTGACGAAGCTGCCATAGAAGCTCTTGCGAGCGCGGGGGTCTTTGCCGTGGGTGCGCCAGTCTTCGAGCAGGACATCGCCACGCAATGCAGTACCGTCTTGCTTCGTAAACGCCGAGACGACCGAGCGTCGCCAGAGCACGACCTGAACGAGCATCGCCGCGAGCAGGACATTCAGTGCCGGCCAGCAGATGTCCCACCACAGCAGGATGATTGTCGCCCGGTCCTGCTCTGCGCCGTTGATGAGGATGCCAGCGTTGTGTAGCGAAAACAGCGTCAGCCAGACGAGCACCACGAAACCGATGGCCGCAGGCGCGACCATGATCGTCGCGACACGCAGCAACTGAAGCGTCGCCGTGTTGCGTAGCAAGCTGACCAGCCCGGCTACGGCCCACGCCAAGCCGACGACGACGAGGGTAGTAAAGGCGTAGCCCAGCAACTGGGCGTATGGCCCGTCCTTCAGATAAATCTCGACCGGCGCATTGGTCTCAAGAAACTTAGCCAGCAGACCCGGCAACAAGTAGCCCAACCCCGCCGCCGCGCAGCCGAGTATGACCGCAGCAAAGCTGACCGCCATCGCCTGATTGGGCGCGGGCTGAGTCGGGATCTCGTCGATCCCTAACTGCGTCGAGTTGGTCAAGCTCACTTGGCTCATCAGGGCGTTTCAGGCGCGAATAAGTCGTCCTCTTCATCCACAGAAAGATCGGGCACGGCCGGACCTTTGATCTCGACTTCCAGATCACGCTCGATCTGCGAGCCGGGCTCGGTCGTGTCGGGTGTGGCCGGATCGGCCGCCGCGTTGGTGCCGGGGTTCGTTGGTAGGTAAGGCTCGGCGTCGAGTTGTTCGCGCAGTTCTTTGATGGTCAGACCGTACTTATCCGCGACTTCACGAAGCGCGGCCTTGCCGTCTTTCTGGGCCTTGTCGAGTTTTTCTTCATCCGATAGCTCGGCGACTTCGTCCGGCGCCTCTTCCGTCTCACCAAAGACCTGGGCCTTGATGTAGCCGGGGCTGAAGATCGCCAGCACGAAAACGTGTACAACTATCGTGAAGAGCAGAATCTTCACCATCGAGTGGCCGCGGAAGTCGGACATCAGCTCGTCCGGGCTGACCGCATCGACATTCGCGTGTACAGCAGGCTTGGTGGGTTGGGTTGGGTTGGTCTCATTCATAAGTTTGCTCCCGCAATAGGCGGTGGGTTAGTCTGTTTTGATTTCCTGGGCCACGGCTTCAATGATCCCGCCGCCTTCGGCGATGGCTTTGAGCACCGGCTCAAACTGGTCCTTACGCAGATTCTTGTCGCACTTAAACTCAACGCGACGCTGCTCATCCGACTCCGCGTTGAGTACCTTCGCGCTCACGGCATACTCGATCGATTTCACGCTGTCCATCAGTTCCCCATTGAAGTACAACTGGCCTTCCGCATCGATCGCCACACGCGCCGCAATCGGGAACTCCGGCTCCTTGACCTGCCCGGACTCGGTCAACTCAAGATCCAAATCCTTGGTCTTATCAAACTCACTGGCGAGGATGAAAAAGATAATCAGCATAAAGACGATGTCGCCCATGCTCGCGACAGGGATCAGGACCTGCCGTCGCTTCTTCTTGTTTCGTCGGCGTCTGGACACTAGTCTTCCTCCTCCACCAGCGCGACGACCCCGCCGTTGGAACTGATCGCCGCTAAAGCGTGGA
>JARFRI010000363.1 GCA_029287335.1 Phycisphaera sp.
CTCGATCAGTACGCGGTGGGCTTGGAGGTTGTGTTCGTGTCGGTCTCGGGCGTCCACCCGCCGCAGGAAGTCGCCGACGACTACCACGCACGGATCAACGCGCTGCAGGAGTCACAGACCGCCGAGGCCAAGGCCCTGCAAGAAGCGGACATCATTCTCGCGATGGTGGCCGGCGACCGCGAGCGTGCCGCACGGCTCAGCGAGATGGTCCAGTCGTACACCGACCTCAGCGCCGAACTCAAGCAATTAGAAGAAGGCTCGGACAAACGTACCGAACTAGAAGCCGAGTCAGCCCGTCAGCGCATCGCGATCGAGTTGTTGATGATCGAAAGCGGCGGCGTGGTGGGTCAGCGTATGGCCGAGGCCCGTGCCGAGCGTTGGTCCCGTTCGCTTGGTGCCGAAGCACGTGACAAGCGATTGACCGCCGAGCTTGAGGCGTACGAAAAAGCGCCGCGCTACTACCCCGTGAGCCGATACCTCGACACCCTGGTCGCCGGGCTCGCGAACCGTCCCAAGACCGTCATTGGCAGCGATGCCGATGTCTCTAACCCCGAAGTCGTACTCGACCTGCCGCTGGGATCCGCCGGCGGCGGTGCGATCCCACGCTAAGTCAAACCCTGCAAGGCCCGCTGCTATGAGACGCCTATCCACCGCCATCCTCGCCATCGGCATCGCGTCCGTCTTCCTGCTGTACATGGTCACCTACACCGTGGCCTACAACGAGATCGCGATCATCACCACCTTCGACAGCGCTACCGCCCCCGATCAATCCCAACTCGACGCGGGCAAAGACTCCGGCAGCGTCATCCAGGAGCCCGGCCTCAAGTTCAAGTGGCCCTGGCCCATCCAACGCGTCCAGACCTACCCCACCCAGTACCAGATCCTCCAGGACACGCCCGAGCAGCTCCAACTCTCCGATGGCAACACCATCATCATCAACCTCGCCTTGACCTGGCGTATCAGCGACCCACTCGCTTTCGACAAGGCCCACGAAAACTACGACGACGCGACCGACAAACTCCTCGCCCAGATGCGCGACCTCCGATCGATCATCTCCAACGACTACACGTTCGTACAGCTCGTCAACGAAGACGCCAGCAAGATCGAGCTGGATGAACTTGAGAAGAAGATCGCCGACGAACTGACTAATCGATTGATCAACAATCAATTGAACTGGGGCATCGAAGTCTCAAAGGTCACCGTCGCAAAAATGCTCTACACCGAGTCCACTGCCGCCAGCGTGAATCAGCGCATGACCGCGACCCAGGAACGCAAGGCCCAGGAGATCCGCAGCCAAGGCGACTCGCAGGCCGCAGCGATCGTCGCCGAGGCCCAGTCCATCAGCAAACGCCTCAACGACTTCGCCAACACCGTCGCCTCCGAGATCGAGGCCCTTGGCCGAAGCGAAGCCAACGACATCCTCTCGAAGTACGCCGCCAAGGGGGCCAACCCCGATCTGGCGATTTACCTGCGTCAGCTCGAAGCGATCGAAAAGATTCTCGCCAACCGAACGACCTTCGTCCTCAACGCCAAGACCTTCACCCCGCTGGACGTGCTGATCTACGGCCACGGCGAGCCGGGCAATCTCTCTCGCCTCTTTGATAACGAACAGCCCGCCGAGCCGACGAGCATCGCCCCGCTCTCACCCGACCATCGCGAGGCCGTGCTACTTGAGCGGATCGAAAGCCTGCTTAAACGGATCGAAAAGCTCGAAGATAAGGCCCAAACGCTTGAAGCGTCGCAGCCGCCCCTGAAAACCATCAGCCAGTCGGAGGCCCGGCCGTGAGCCAAGCGCCACCCGATCCCATCCAGACCAAGCCCGCCCATGAGCCTGGCCTCGACGCGGCCCAGCAGTCGCTCTCCGACGCGCTGAGCGTCAGCTTCCGCGTGCTCAAGGTCGTGATGGTCATCCTGACGATCGTCTACGTCCTCTCCGGCACGATCCGTGTCGAAGAAGGCAACACCGCCGTGCGCTACCGCTTTGGCCAGGAGATCGGAGCCTATGGGCCCGGTTGGCACTTCGGCCTGCCCTTCCCCATCGAACGCATCGTCATGGTGCCCTCCAGCACACAGAGCCTGAGCCTCAACGAATCCTTCTGGTACAACAACCCCGAAGACAGGAAGCCCGAGGAACTGGCCAACCAGCAGCTCAACCCGCTCAACGACAGCTTCCTCATCACCGGCGACACCAACGTCATCCACGTCCAGTTCGGCATCAACTACAAGATCGATGCTGACAAAGTCGATGACTACCTCCGCAACGTCGGCACGATCGAACGCGCTAACGCGCTGGTCAAGACCGCGGCCGAGCGCGCGATGATTCACTACGTCGCCTCCGCGACGATCGAGAACATCATCACGCGGAGCAAGTTCGAGACCAAGACGATCGCCAGCTATACCCAGACGGTGCTCGACGATTTGAATACGGGCATCCGGATTCAAAGCGTGCTTATCGATGGCCGAAACCAGTCCATGCCCAACCAGGTCCGCGAGGCGTACTCCGCCGTCACCAAGGCCCAGGCCGACAAGGCCCGCACCATCCAGCAGGCCCGACGCCAGTACAACCAGACGCTCGGCGAAACCGCTGGCGGGGCCCACACCGATCTGCTCACCATGATCCGCGCCTACGAGTGGGCGCTGGCCAGCGAAAACGACACGCTGGCCAAGCAGCTCCGCGAGGTGCTGGACGGCTCGTTCCGCGAGTTGCGTCTGCCCTCCAGCCAAACGATGCAAGCCGTCACCGCGTATCAGCAGGCCGCCACCGACGCCGCAGGCAACGACGACGCCGCAGCGAAGACACAGGCCGAGCAAGCCGCCGCCGCGTTAGCCAAGCAGCTCACCGATGCCCCCGACGCCTACACCGGCCAGGCCATTGCCGGCCAAATCGCCGCCGCCATCAGCGAGGCCAGCGCGACCCGTTACCAGATATCCAACAAGGCCGAGCAGGACTACAACCGCTACGCCTCGGACCTTGAGACCTACCGCAAGTCGCCACGCTTACTTGCCGCGACCCGCCTGCAAGAGACCCGCGAGAAGGTCATGTCCGACGTGCTCGTGCAGACCATCATCGGCCCGATCACACGCATCAATACCAACCCGGACCCCGAGGTTGCTGAAGAAATCGCCGAAGCCGACCTCCAACGCCGCCGCGACGAAGCCCGACGCAAAAAAGAAGAAGCCGGACGTTAGAACTAGCATCAGGTTGCCGTGATGAATCCGAGGCTATATTGCTCAGGGCCAACCACGGCATGAAGCAAACGATCTACTCGTCTTTTTCAACTAGCTTTTTTACCTTTTCAAGCTTGTCGAGATCTTCGAATTTGTCATCGCGAAGCCAGTATCGGCCCTCGTGCTTGTCGCCCAGCAGTGCGACGCCTTGCTTGCCGTCCGGCGCGTCATAGATCGGACGACCGCTGAGTTCGACCCGCCAAATCACTTCGATCTTCTCGCCCTTTTTGACCCCCCTCAGCGGGACGTCAACGAGTAACTCCGCTCGAGCCCATTCGCCATCGACTTTCTTGTTGATCACCTTGCCCGTAAAAACCAACGCCGCATCCTTCACCCGCTTTTCCAACGGCGGCGTCGGAGCCCGCGTCTCGGCGGTGAGGATCGAGGTCATCACCAAGAGGGCGACCAGAAAGGTCAATGTTTTTTTGAGTTGAATCATATCGCACATCCTATTTCATTCGTTCAGGCATTCAGAAGGAGTAAACCCATACCCCGATGGCATGTCTCCGTTGCATTAGACACCTAGTTTGATGCAAAGTTCCCAGCCTTTTCCCGGAAAAATACAAAGCAGTTCAGGATCACAACCCCAGCAACCGCTCCACGAAGTTGATGTCCGTATCGTTGCTCAGGAAGCTGCCGTTCTTGAGGAGTCGGGTGTGCAGCGGGATGGTGGTCTTGGTGGGGGCGATCTCGAACTCGGCCAGGGCGCGGAGCATGCGGGTGATGGCTTGCTGGCGGTCGGGGGCGTGGGTGATGAGTTTGCCGATCATCGAGTCGTAGTTGGGCGGGATGCGGTAGCCGGCGTGGGCGTGGGTGTCGATGCGGACGCCGGGGCCGCCGGGCGGGTTGAAGCTTTCGATCAGGCCGGCACAGGGCGCGAAGTTCATCGCGGGGTCCTCGGCATTGATCCGGCACTCCATCGCGTGGCCGTTGATCTTGATGTCTTTTTGCTTGAACGGCAGTTCCAAACCAGCGGCGACGCGGATGGTCTGCTTGACGATGTCCACGCCGGTGATCATCTCGGTGACAGGGTGCTCGACCTGGACACGCGTATTCACTTCCATGAGATAGAAATTCTTGTCGCCGTCCATGAGGAACTCGACGGTGCCGGCGGTGTAGTAGCCCGCGGCCTTGCACATCTTCGCGGCGGCGGTGCAGAGTTTCTTGCGTTCCTCATCATTGAGCACCGGACAAGGCGCTTCTTCGATGAGTTTTTGCTTTCGGCGCTGCATGGTGCAGTCGCGTTCCCAGAGGTGGACGACGTTGCCGTGCTTGTCGCCGAGGACCTGGACCTCGACGTGTCTGGCGTGTTCGATGAACTTTTCAATGTAGACGGTGCAGTCACCGAACGCGGCCTTGGCTTCCTGGCTGGCCTGCTTGATGCCGGAGACGAGCGAGCCGTCGTTGTGGGCGACACGCATGCCCCGACCGCCGCCGCCGGACGCGGCTTTGATCATGACGGGGTAGCCGATGTCGCGGGCGATCTTCAGGCCGGTCTTTTCATCTTCCACCGCACCCTTTGAACCTGGCGAGGTCGGAACCTTGTTGGCGATCGCGAGTTGCTTGCAGGACACCTTGTCGCCGAGCAGTGCCATGGCTTTCGCGCTTGGTCCGATGAACTCGATATTGCAATCGCGGCAGACTTCGGCGAAGTGCGCGTTCTCGGCAAGGAAGCCGTAGCCGGGGTGGATCGCGTCGGCGTCGGTGACCTCGGCGGCGGCGATCAGGCGCGGGATGTTGAGATAGCTCTCGGCGGGCGAGGGCTTACCGATGCACACCGCGTGGTCGGCCATGCGAACGTGCTTGCTATCTTTGTCGGCGGTGGAGTAGACCGCGACCGCTTCGACGCCCAGTTCATGGGCAGCGCGGATAATGCGGACGGCGATCTCGCCACGGTTTGCGATGAGGATGCGATTGAACATGTCTTAGGGTCTGGGGTCTAGGGCCTGGGGTCTAGGCTCTGAGGCGGACAATTTATTTGTTATGAGCGAATCACAATCGATGCACTGAGTGGAACGCGGTCCAAGGCATCACGGGCTTGTCACACTGACCCAGCCCCAATCCCTAGCCCCCATCCCCCACTTAATCGAGTTCGTAAAGCGATTGACCGAACTCGACGGCGTCTCCGTTGTTGACCAGCACGGACTTGATCTTGCCGGACTTCTCGGCCTTGATCTCGTTGAAGACTTTCATCGCTTCGATAATGCAGACGACGGTATCAGCGGTGACCGAGTCGCCGGGCTTGACGAAGGCTGGGCTGTCAGGGTTGGACGCGGAGTAGAACGTGCCGACCATCGGGCTGTCGATGGTGGGGCCTTTTGCCGCGGCGGGTGCTGCCCCGCCCGCTGAAGCGGGCTCCGCCGGGGTGGCTGGTTGGGGTGTGGCCGCGACGGGTTGGGGCGCGACGACTTGGACAGGGCCCAAGGCGCTGGCGCGTTTGAGTTGCACCTTTTCCGTGCCGTCATCGAGTTCGATTTCGGTCAGGTCGTTCTCGGCCATCATCGCGATAAGTTTTTCGAGTTTCTTGAGGTCGATCATGTGTAAGCCTTTAGCGGTTAGCCTTTGGCCATTAGCTTAAGGCATCAGCTCCAGGAGAACACTTGGGCTAATGGCTAACCGCTAACGGCTATTGGCTCTAAATAATGGTCCATTCCAGCGCGGTGGGCAAGTCGCTAAGGTTCTTCGCCCCGGTCTTGGTCACCAAAATGTCGTCTTCGAGACGCACGCCGCCCTTCGCGCCCAGGTAGATACCCGGCTCGATCGTGATGACCTGGCCCGGTTCCAGCGGCGTATCGTGGTTGCCGATACCTGGCTGCTCGTGGACGAATAGGCCGATGCCGTGGCCAAGCGAGTGGACGAGTTTGTGCCCGTGCTTCTTGATCACTGTACGCGAGGCGTCATCGACAACTTTCAAAGGCACACCCGGGCCAATCGCGTCGATCCCCGCGTGCATCGCTTCTTCGACGACCTTATAGATGTCGGCAATCGCCTTCTTTGGCTTGCCCATGTTCAACACGCGTGTCATGTCCGACACGTAGCCGTTGTACTTGGCACCCCAGTCCACGAGGATGTTGGAGTTCTTCTTGAGCTTCTGTCGGCCGGGAATCGCGTGGTTGTGGCTGGAGTGGCCGTCGAAGGCGACGATCGTATTGAACCCGATGCCGTCGGCACCGTGGCACTTCATGCGGTACTCAAGGAAGCCAGCGACCTCGACCTCGGTGATGCCGGGCTCGAGGATCTCACGCATTTCGGTGAACGCGATCTGCTGGATCTTGACCGCCTGATGGATGTTCTTGATCTCGCTGGCGTCTTTGATCGAGCGCTGGTAGAGCATCTTGTCGTCGTAGTCCTTGATCACCTTCGCACCGAATGCTTTGGCGATGGACTTTCGTTCGGGCACACGCAGGTACGGGGCCTGCACGCCGACCTGTTTCAGATTGCGACGCGAAAGGTGTCGCGCCGCGGCCTGTGCGAGGTTCTCGTTCTTGCCCTTGGCTTTACCCCGCATGACCGAGCGGATGTGCGGCGCCTCGTCGGGGATGTGGTCCTTGAAGCGCATGTCGGAGATCGCGGACAAACCCGAGCCCGTGGAGGGGACCCATAGCCAGGAGTCGTCGCCGATGAACCCGGTGAGGTACCGGATGTCGTTCGGGTTGGAGATGATCAGGCCGTCCATGTCGTCGGCCTGGAGCCGACTCTGGAGCTGCTTGACGCGGGCCGCAAGGTTCTTGGGAGCCGACGGTTTCTTTTTCGTTGTAGTTGCACGTTTTGCCATGGCGGGGAGTGTATCGCAAGTCGAGGCCTCGCGGGGTGTTGTGAGTGGTTCTCAACAAATTCATGGTGATAAAATAGGATGATGCGCAGCTCGCCGCGCCGTGGCAAGGCCTCTATACTGCATAACTATTCTGCACCTGAAAACGAATCGATTGAACTGATATGAGTGACCAAGACCCCTCACCGATCCTGCACGTTGACGATGACTGGAAGGCCCAGGCCCAGGCCGAGAAGGCCAAGCTCGCTGAAAAAGAGAAGGCCGCCAAGCAGCAGGCCGCCGCTTCGGGCCCATCCGACACCGCCGCACCAACCCAACGCACACCGGGCCAGATTCCGCCGGCCGACTTCACCACGCTGGTCAGCTCGATCGCAACCCAGGCCCTGTTCTCCATGGGCGCGATGCCCGACCCGCAGACCGGCCAACGCTACACGAACCTCGACATCGCCCGCCACCACATCGACTCGCTCAGCGTCGTTGAAGAGAAAACCAAAGGCAACCTCACTGACGAAGAGACCAAGATGCTCGCGTCCACGCTCTACGAGCTGAGGCAAAGCTACGTGCAGATCGCCAATGCAAGTCGATCACCCGCAACCGGTGGGCCCAGTCAGTAACAAGTAGAACGAGCATCTCGCCCGCTACCAATGATCTAATTTTGCCTCGCAGGCCTTGAAGGCCATCCCACCAAAACAAACGCCAAAGACAAAAGAGACTACACCCGTGTCCGACACACCCCTGCCCGCCAAGGCCTCGCCTTTTGCCCGCTACCACTTCCTGCTCCGCCGGCTTCACTCGCTGTCAGGCATCCTGCCCGTCGGCTTGTTCGTGATCATGCACTTGTTCACCAACGCGCAGCTTCTCTGGGGACAGGAAGCGGGCCCCGAAGGCCACTCGCACTTCCAGCATGAAGTCGACTTCATCCACTCGATGCCCGCGCTGTTGTTCATCGAGATCGCGCTGTGGGGTTCGATCGGCTTCCATGCCGTCCTTGGCTTCTGGTACACGTTCACCGGCAAACAGAACGTCCAGCACTACGCCTACAAAGACAACTGGCGATACACCCTCCAGCGCATCACCGGCATCGTCGCACTCATCTTCATCTTCCTCCATATCGCGACATTGCGCTGGCGATGGGACATCTTCGGCTGGTTCACCCCCTTCTGGGCGCACGGCGGTGTCGTCGATGGCGAAACCATCGGCTACGACGTGCCGATGTCCATCCCTTACACCGCATACGCGTTGCAAGTCAGTTGGCTGGTCGTCGTGTTCTACTTCGTCGGCGTCATGTCGGTCGTCTACCACTGGGCCAACGGCCTGTGGACCGCCGCGATCTCCTGGGGCATCACCACTAGCCAGGCAGCGATGAACCGCTGGGGCTACGCCTGCTTTGGCTTGTTCCTGGCGCTGACCGTCTTCTTCCTCGCCGCAATGGGCGGGGCGCTGAAGTACAACACCGTTGAAGACACAACAGACGAACAAAGAGTCGTCCTCGCAGTATCAATCGACAACGATGAAGAGGCGGACAAACTGATAAAAGCCGTCGATTGGGACAACGTCAGCGAAGAACTGAAAAAAGAAGTCGCGGCCCTGATCACGATCGATAAACCGTCTGAATCTGACCGCAAGTAATACGACGAATAAAATGAAGCGCCGAGGCTTGCCGCGCGAATCACAGTTTTCAAATACACGGCCACAATCAAGGCCTAGAGTAATCAACCATGGCAGACACACCCAAAGTAATCATTGTTGGCGGAGGACTCGCAGGACTGGCCGCGGCGGTGCGCGTCGCGGAGTCCGGCGTTGCCGTCGAACTGTTCTCGATGGTCCCGGTCAAGCGCAGCCACAGCGTCTGCGCCCAAGGCGGCATCAACGCCTGCACCGAGCCCGTCCGCCAGGAAGGCTTCTCCGAGTGGGACCACTTCGACGAGACGCTCTACGGCGGGGACTTCATCAACCACCAGCCGCCCGTCTACGAGATGGCGTATGCCGCGCCGAAGATCATCGACCTGCTCGACCGGATGGGCGTGCCGTTTAACCGAACGCCTGAAGGCTTCCTCGACCGCCGCTACTTCGGCGGCTCCGTCTTCCGACGCACGCACTACACGGGTGCCTCAACCGGTCAACAACTGTTGTACGGCCTGGACGAACAGGTCCGCCGACGCGAGTCCGAGGGCCTGGTCAAGAAGCACGAGTTCTCCGAGTTCCTTTGGCCGATCGTCGATGACGACGGCGTCTGCCGAGGCATCGTCGCCCAAGACATGCGAAGCATGGAGATCAAAGCCTACAAGGGAGACGCGGTCGTCATGGCGACCGGTGGCTGCGGCCTGATCTACGGCAAGTCGACCATGTCTGTCATCTGCACCGGCGGCGCGGCCAGCCGCTGCTATCAGGCGGGCGCTTGGCTAGGCAACCCCGAGATGATCCAGGTCCACCCCACCGCGATCCCCGGCGAAGACAAGTGCCGACTCATGTCCGAATCCGCACGCGGCGAAGGCGGCCGCGTCTGGCTGCCCGGCATCAAGCAAGAGGATGGCACATGGAAGCCGCACCCCGACGCGGGCCGACACCCCAACGACATCCCCGAAGACGAACGCTACTACGTCCTCGAGGAACTCTACCCCAACTACGGCCCGACCCGCCGACACGGCAACCTCGTCTCGCGCGATGTCGCGACACGCGGCATCTTCTTCGCCGTCCAACAGGGCTTCGGCATCGGTGGCGGGCGTATGGCCTACCTTGATATCACGCACCTGCCCGCGGACACCAAAGAAAAACTTGCCGCG
>JARFRI010000015.1 GCA_029287335.1 Phycisphaera sp.
CAGCCTGCTGAACATCGATGCGGATTCGCCCCGCGGGCAGATCGCCTCGCGTCAGCTCGAGGTCTACCAGTCACTGATCGATAGCTTGGCACAGGCGAGCACGCCGCCAGCCGATAGCAGCGAAGAGGCCGACACGGCAACGCAGTGATTTGCTAGAGCTAAAAAGAATTTGAAGAAGACAACCCCGCCTTGTGTGGGGTTGTCTTTTTAGCGGTCCATCTGCAACTCAGCCAGCGCGGTTGAGGTGTCTTGCGTGAAGGGGAAGACCTTGTCCAACCCGGTCATCAAGAAGACAGACCAGATCGCGTTGCTCGGGCCGGTCATCCGCATCGCAACGTTGTGATCGGCCGCGGTCTTACGCAGCTTGAGCAGTTGCGACAGGTTTGAACTGTTGATGGAGGTGACTTCGCTGAGGTCAATGATCAGCGCGGGCGGCGCATCGTCTCGACCAAGGCGTTGAAGCAGCGGGTGCAGATCGTCCGAGAAACTCGGCTCGTTCTGCAATCGCACGATCCAGATGTCGTCAGACCAGCGTTCGGTTGGCATCGCAAAATCCTTTCGCCCAGTTAGTCTTGATCTTCAACGGTCTCGTCCGCTTGGCTATCGTCCCCGTCGTTCTCCGCGATGCGTGCGATGGCGACGAGGCTGTCATCGCCCTTGAGGTTCACAACACGCACGCCCTGGGTATTGCGGCCGGTCTGGCGGACCGAGTCGGCGGCGATACGAACGATCATCCCGTTGTGCGTGATGCACATCAGGTCGTCACTGGGCTGCAGGAGCTTAATCGTGACGACCTTGCCCTTGGTGGTCTTCATATCGCGTCGGCCCTTGCCGCCGCGGGATTGGGTGCGGACGCTGCCGTCTTCGGAGTGCACGAGGTACTCGCCGACGGGCGTGCGTTTGCCGTAGCCGCCTTCGGTGACGGTGAGGAGATTGCGCTCCTGCTCGTCCGCGGGCAGTCGGACCATACCGACGACCTGGTCGTCTTTGCCCAGGTCGATCCCCTTGACGCCCGAGGCGTTCCGCCCCATCACGCGGGCGTCGTTTTCTTCAAAGCGGATGGCCATGCCTAAGGTGGTGCCCAGCAGGATGTGGTCCTGGCCGGTCGTCCAGGTCACGCCGACGAGCGTGTCGCCGTCGCGCAGGTTCAACGCGATGATGCCGGAGGAGTTGACGTTGCGGTAGTCCTTCAGGGCGGTACGTTTGACTAGGCCGTTACTCGTGGCAAAGAGCAGGAAGTCCTCGCTCTTTTCAAAGTCGGCGATGGGCATGAACGAACAGATCCGCTCGCCCTCTTTGAGGTTGATCAGGTTGATGATCGCTCGGCCCTTGCTCGTGCGCGCGGCCTCAGGGATCTCAAATACCTTGATCTTAAACACCCGGCCCGTGTCGGTGAAGCACAACAAATCGTCATGCGTCGACGCGACGAACAGGTGCTCGATGAAGTCGTCGTCGTTGGACTTCGCGCCGATGATGCCCTTGCCGCCTCGGCCCTGGACCTTGTACTGCTCGGTCGGCAATCGCTTGACGTAGCCGCTGTGCGAGATCGTTACGACGACCTGCTCCACCGGCGTCAGGTCCGCGATATTCAGCTCGCCGACCTCCCCCGCGACGATCTCGGTCCGGCGGTCGTCGGCGTACTTTGCCTTCAACTCGGTCAGGTCGTCCTTCACCAGTTGCAGCACCGCTTCGTCGCTGTTGAGGATCGCCTCGTACTCTTCGATCTGACCCAGCAACTTCGAGTAGTTCGCGACCAGCGTCTCGATCTCGAGCCCGACAAGCTGGATCAGTTGCAAGCGACCGATCGCCTCGGCCTGGGTCCGTGACAGGTGGATGTCACTCTCGGCCGACTGTGCAAGGAATCGCTCGGGGATATGCGGGGCCTGCGGGTGGCTCGCGGGGATGCGGAAGCCGCGCTGCATCAGCCGTTCAATCGCCTCGTCGCGCGTCCGGCTGGATCGGATCAGCTTGATCACTTCGTCGATATCGCAGACCGCATAGATCAGGCCTTCGATACGGTGGGCCTCTTGCTGGGCCTGGTGCAGGCGGTAGGCCGTACGCCGACGAATCACATCGACGCGGTGCTCGATGTAAAGGTCGATGAGTTCTTTCAGCGACAGCGTCCGCGGCTGGCCCTTGACCAACGCGATGTTGATCATCGAGAACGTCGACTGCAGCGGCGTGAGCTGATAGAGCTGGTTCTCGATGACATCCGGGTCCGCACCACGCTTGAGCTCGATGACCAGACGCATGCCCCCGCGGTTACTCGACTCGTCGATGACCGAGCTGATCTCGGTGAGCTTCTCGTTCTTGCGTTGGGCCTTGATCTTCTCGATGACCGAGTCGTTCTTGGAGACCTGATAGGGAAGCTGCTTGACGACGAGCAGGTCGCGCCCGCCGCGCGTCTCCTGCTCGATGCGTGCCCGCACGGTGACCCGGCCGCGCCCGGTGGCGTAGGCCTGGACGATGCCCGCTCGGCCGCAGATGATCCCGCCAGTGGGGAAGTCCGGGCCGGGGATGATCTCCATGAGCTCGCGCAGCTCGATGTCCGGGTTTTCAATCGTCGCGGTGATCGCATCACAGACCTCGCCCAGCGCGTGCGGCGCCATCGACGAGGCCATACCCACCGCGATCCCCGTGCTGCCGTTGACCAGCAGGTTGGGCAGCTTGCCCGGCAGGTACTTGGGTTCGAGTGTGGTTTCGTCAAACGTCGGCTGCCACTCGACGGTGTCGAGCTTGAGGTCCTCGAGCAGCTCCATCGCGTGGCGGTGGAGGCGTGCCTCGGTGTAACGCATCGCGGCCGGCGGGTCTGGGTCGACCGAGCCGAAGTTGCCTTGCTTATCAATCAGCAGGCAGCGGGTCTTCCACTCCTGCGCCAGGTTGACCAGCGTGGGGTAAATCGCCCCGTCGCCGTGGGGGTGGTACTTCTTCATCGTCTCGCCGACGATACCCGCGCACTTGCTGTGCTTGCGGCCCGGCGAGAGGTTCAGGTCGTTCATCGCGACGAGGATGCGGCGCTGCGAAGGCTTCAAGCCATCGCGCACATCCGGCAGCGCACGATCAACAATCGTGCTCATCGCGTAGGTCAGATAGCTGTCCGCCAGCTCGCGCTCGATGGCCAAGTCAACGATATGGCCTTTAATCGACGGGCCCGCAGGCACCGGCTCGGCGTTATTTTCGTTGTCGTCAGCGGGCGTAGTCGGGTCGTCTGCCATAGCCCAATATTGTACCCGAATCAGCCCGTGTCCGCTCGCCCCGAAGTGGACGAATCACCCTTGAAAACAGGCGAAAAATCCATACGTGGCAGGTGCCGGCTGGTTCACCTGAATCGAATCGGTTTCGTTAGCCGGCGGGCTTGTCCCGCCGCTGTTTGAGACTCGTCCCGCCGCTGTTTGACCCGGTCGATCCATCGGCGGGACAAGCCCACCGGCTAACCAAGACTCACGCGAATCGATCTGTGATCACCACGTCATCCAGTGGCAACTGACCGGGCTTGGGGAACGGGTCGCTCAGGCGTTTGCCCACGACGATGACAAAACCAATCACATGGTCTTGGGGCAGGTTGATCAGCTCCGCGACCTTGTCCGGGTCAAAGCCGATCATCGGGCACGAGTCGTAACCCATCGCCTTGGCCGTCAGCATGATCGTCTGCCCCGCGATGCCGACCGAGCGCATCGCCTCGTCGCGGATGAGCTGGTCCTTGCCCTCGTAGAACGGCACCATCATGCCCGCCAAGCGTTCGCCGACTTCCTTGGGTGCGTTGACCCAGTACTTGCTCGGGTTGTCGCCGTAGGCCTTGAGGTCGGCACAGAGGATGATCAGCAGCGATGAGTCGGTGATGTGGGCCTGGTCCCACGCCGCGGCGCGGATCTCCTGACGCAACTGAGGGTTCTTGGCTAGCACGAACCGCCAGTTCTGCATATTGAAGGATGTGGGCGACTGGATCGCCGCCTGCATGAGCTGCTGCTCTTCCTCGGCGGTCATCTCGTGGTCCGGGTCGTAGTGCTTCACCGCGCGGCGGGTGTAGATGGCTTCAAGCGTATCCATGGCAGGGGGTCTCAGGAGGGGTTTCAAATAGTAGGAGGCAAAGTATAGGCACTGTCGGGGATGGGGTCTGGGGTTTGGGGTCTGGTCAATCCAATCGGTCAAACCCACTACAATCTCCAGCCCGCAACACCCCAGACCCCCAACCCCAACCCCCAGACC
>JARFRI010000101.1 GCA_029287335.1 Phycisphaera sp.
ACCGGCGTCGTGTTCCGCCAGATCAGCGTCGCACCGGTCTTCTTTAGTTGCTGCACCAGCTCATCGAGATTCTTTTCGTACTGCTTGATCGCGACCTGTTGCTTGCCCTTGGCGACATCAACCAATTGGCCTTTCTCGTTCATGTACTTGAGATCATGCAGGCCCCAGTTGAAATGGATCACGTCCCACTTGCCCTCGCCCAGCCAGTCGTCGACTTCTTCAAGCCCCTTGGTCGTCGGGCCACAGTTCGTCGGCGGGCGATGGACGTTGGCAACACCCTTGAGCATCGCGCGGGTATCCAGTGTGTAGCCAATCGAGATCGAGTCGCCAATGATGAGCACGCGCGGCAGGTCCGGATCGTCTTCGATCGGCGCGAAGACGGGGTTTTGTTTCTTCGCCTGCGCAAAGCCGGGCGTCGCCGTCGCTAGTATGAGTGAGCATCCAAGCAATGCAAACAGGATACATTTCAATTTCATCACCAAACTCCGTTGTTTTTTATTCAAACTCGATCGTGACCTTGTCAATCATCGGCTTAGATTTGTTCTCTGTCGTATCCGACAACTTCATCTCATACGCAAAGCCGAACCCTGCGGGTAACTTGCTTGTATCGAGGATGGCAGGCGTTTTGGCGATCTGTTTCGAGAAGCCCTTGGTGTAATCGTAGGTTTCTTTGACTTGGCTCCAGTCGGTCCACTGATCGATCTTGCCATCATTGTCGGTATCGACACCGATGCGTGCTTCGACCGTTTCAACCCATGGCCCTTCGCTGACGTAGTCGGTTTTTTGCTGCGTCCACAGGTAAAAGCGGCCGTTCGCAAAACCAATGTCCGGGTCGGGGTGGCCTTCGCCGATCTTGTCGCACCATGCGAAGGGTTTATTGATGTCGGAGGTCGTGAACCAGCCAACCGCCATCTTGTGCCCGCCGACAGGGTCGAAGTCGCCGAAGAGGTAGTACTGCCCGCCGATGGCGATCGCGGCCCAGTCGCCGTAGGCCTCTTGCTCGGGCTCATGGATCTCGTACTCAGCGACGTTGGTCTTGTAGTTTTTCGGGTCCTCTTTCACCCAGTGCGGGTGTTTGTACGTGCCTATCTTGCCGGTGGGCTTGGTGCGGTTATCAACTGCGGGGTCTAAGATCTTGTATCCGCCGGCTGGCGTCTTGCTCACCGCGTGCCCGGCCAGCGGCGAATCCCACGAGCGTTTATTCGCACTGATGGGTGACCAATCTTCGTAGATGACATGGAAGTTGCCGTCGAGGTCGCGGATAAAACCCGCGTCCGATCCGTGCGACGGGTCCTTGAACGCCATGCCAAGGTTCTTGCCGGGCTTGCCATCAAAGAGGTCATCATCTTCATAAACATGCGGATCTTGATCATTTGGGAAATCGTAGAAAAGGTACGTCTTGCCATCGACCTGCTCGGCCGAGGTGACCCAGCGCGAGAAGTTCTCGGTAACCGGGCCGTGGTGGACCCAGTTGACCATGTCTTTGCTCTGCCATGCGTGGTAGCCGCCTAAGGCTTTTTTCAGGCCGCCTGGCGCGTCGTACTGGTTGGCGTAAGGCGTGGTAAGTAGCTTGGTGTCTTCGAAGCCTTCGAGCTTCGCGGGCTTAGGCTCGAATTTTTGAGCACCGCCCTTCTTGCCGTACTTACCAAAGGCCCAATAGTCGCCGGGACCTTTGACAAGGAAGACCGGCGCATCCTGCATATTAATTGGGCCAAGGTTTTCAATTGGCTCCCAGTTTTGCCAAATCGGGGATTGGTCAAAAAGAATCGATTTGGCTTTTCGTTTCGTATCGAAAACCTTGATCTTGCTGGTGTACAGACCTTGCTTCTTTGATAGGGAGACGAGACCCTCTTCGATAACCATGCCTTTCTGATTGGCGGTGGCATCGAGCCAGTCCTGCTGGCTTTCGACCACCCACGCGTCGCCAGACATGGCTGGCAATCCAACGCAGAATGACAATAGGCCGGCGATAAGACAAAGATTAAGCTTGATCATGGTTCTTCCTGATTTGGGTAGCTTTACATTGTAGAAGGATGTTTGGTACGACTATTTCTTACGGTCCCATGGCTGGGCGGGGTTGGCTTCATAGGCCGGGGCCGCATCTTCTGCGGGGAAGGTCGCGAGGATCGATTTAAACTTGGCAATCGCCGCAGTCTGCTCGGGCGTTTCATGTGGCACGGCGAGCAGGTTTGTCTTCTCCCATGGGTCATTCTGCATGTCGTAGAGTTTCTCGATCTCACCCTGACCGTTCACCCAGACCTTGAATCGCTTATCACGCAAGACCCGCTCGTCATATGAGTCCGTCGGCACAACCCGGCCGTCGCGCAGCTTCGCGGGCTTACCGCCCATTGAGAGGATCCAGTTCCGCGGTGAATCATCTGCTTTGCCTTGCAACAGCGGCGCAAACGACTTGCCGTCGATCTCATGTTTGTCTGGCATCGAAGTGCCGGCCAGATCGGCGAATGTCGGCGCCAGGTCGGAGAAGTCCATGAGTGCATCGTTCGTACTGCCCGCCTTGATGCCGGGGCCGGTGACGATGAACGGCATGGCGGTGCCCGCTTCGACCATGCGCATTTTCGCGCCCCTGACCGATTGGCCTATGCGTTTGTTCGTGACCCCACCCGTGCCGTTGTCCGTGGTAAAGACGATATACGTCTTGTCACGGATACCGAGCGTTTCCAGTTCGCTGACGAGCTTACCCAACAGCTTGTCCGTGTAGTGGACCATCGCGGCGAAGGCCTCTTGTTTATTTTTGGGATTCGGTACGTCGGGTGTCGGGTCGTATGGGCTGTGCGTCAGCGCCATTGGATAGTACAAGAACATCGGCTCGTCTTTGTGCTCGCGCATGAAGTCGACCAGAAAGTCACTGTAGACATCTGGGCCGTACTTGCCTTGATGCGTTTTGCTCTCGCCGTTCGTCGCGATGTAAGGATCGGCGTAGCGATTTCCGCTGGGCTTGTTGCCGGTCTCGTAGCCCGTCCACATGCACCAGCGATCAAAGCCGGCCTCGTGCATCGCGTTGGGTTCGATACGGAAGTCATCGATCTGCCACTTACCCGCCGCTGCGGTTTTGTATCCCGCCTCGCGCAGGACCAGAGGGAAGCACGGGTTCATGCTCGGGTCAAAGTGTGCTCCCGCCCCCCAGCGCGGCACATCCCAATGGTTCGTCCAGCCGTGGCGAAACGGGTACTGCCCGGTCAGGAGCGTCACACGCGTCGGCGTGCACTGTGGCATGCACCATGCGTTATCAAAAGACATCCCATCGGCGGCGAGCTTGTCGATGTTAGGTGTCTCAATATTCTCGCCGCCATATGAACCAATCCACTCCTTGCCCAGATCATCAACCATGATGAACAATAGATTGGGTTTGTCCGCCCACACGGACACACTGGCGATCATCAGCCACAGAATCAGCACTAAAGTACGCATGCGAACCTCCGAGAATCTAGCGAGACGATCGACCATGTATGCTAACCGATGGGATAAGCAGCAAGATACCTGACAGACGCACACAAGCGTCAAAGCGCGACACCGAAGCGAACCGATGAATAGGGGACGATGCCGCATCAAACCCTCATCCTCTCCGACACCCACCTGGGCAAGCCCGGCAGCGCAACCGCTGAAGGGCTTCGGCCGATCTGGCAGGGCATCGACGAGCTGGTGATAAACGGCGATACGGCCGAGGTACAGGTGCCCTGGCTGAGAGGGGCGGCGGTCCGTGAATTAGATCGCCTCGAGCAGCTCACCGGGCAAGACGGTGTCAAGCTCACCCTCATCTCCGGCAACCACGACGCCTACCTCACCGACCGACGCTGCCTTCAACTCGGCAACGAAAGCATCCTCATCATGCACGGCGACGCGCTGCACCCGGCCGTCGCGCCGTGGACACGCTTCGCACAATCACTGGCCGACCGCACCGAACGCGGCATCGCCCGTGCCACACAAGACGATCTGGCCACTCGTTTAGATATCGCCCAGCATGTCGGCCACAGCGAGTTCCTCCGTGAGTACGTCATCGCCAGCCTCGGCGAGAACACCCTTAAACGCATCCTCGCGCGACCCATCGAGGTGCCGCAGGTGCTCAGCTACTGGCGACAGGAGCCCTTGCTGGCCGAACGTTTCTTGGAGCGCTATGCGCCACAGACAAAAGTCTTGATCGTCGGGCACTCGCACCGCCGACGGGTCTGCCAACGAAACGGGCGGACGATCATCAACACCGGCGCATTCATGTTCCCCGGCCGACCCCAGTGCGTGATCCACCAAGGCGACACGCTGCGCGTACACCGCATCATCAAGCGAGCCGGTGCGTACGGGATCGCGCCAAAGCCGGTGATACAGATTAATGATGCGGCGTTCGATGCGCCGGCAATCAAAGAGCGTAAGAAGCCGCGCGCGGCATAGAAACGAACAAGCTGTTTATTGAGACCGACACGTCCTATACGCATTCTGTTTTGAATCTGCGCATCGATATAAAAATAGCCGCGACGCGACGCGTCGCCGGGGATTCGTGATGAGTGTTTCAACGTGATCCGGCAACGCGCCGCGGCTATTGGGTATGCCTCAATTGATAAGAGCATGAAAAAACCGAGGCATGACGCCTCGGCTTTTAGTGTTCGTTTCAGGCCGACCCGATCAGGGCAGGGCCTGTCTCTTATACACATCTCCGATCC
>JARFRI010000229.1 GCA_029287335.1 Phycisphaera sp.
GTATAAGAGACAGGCCTGTCACTGTTCGCGGTGAACGAAGGCTTCATGGATGACGTGCCGGTCGAAAAGATCGTCGACTTCGAAGCGGCGCTGCACGCGCACGCGAGCGACAAGCACGGTGGCCTGATCGACCGTATCAGCGAGTCCGGTGCTTACGACGACGATGTCGCCGCGGGGCTGAAGGAAGTTTGTGAGGACTTTAAGCGGTCGGGCGCTTACTAAATTTGACAGAAACCTGACTAGTCATGGTGGGAGCGACTTTGTGGTCAGGAAGACCTTCTGTCGCGGAGCACATGAATGTGCGAGAGCGGCGAGTCGCGATTGAAGGACAGCAAGAGGCAGTTTTGGACACCAGGCTGCAAGGCCAGGCGACCGAGAAACCGGGATAGCCACGTGTTGGCTTTGACTATTGTTTGGGTCCGCGAGTTCTGAATTAACCGCGGATCATCAGAGGGAAAAGGATCCTATGGCCGGAGCCAAAGAAATCCGTACCAAGATCGGTAGCGTGAAAAACACGCAGAAGATCACCAAGGCCATGGAAATGGTTGCGGCCAGCAAGTTGCGCAAGACGCAGCAGCGAATGGCGGCGGCCCAGCCCTATGCGGACAAGATTCGTACGGTGATCGGTCACCTTTACGAAGCCAACCCGGACTACAAGCATCCGTTCCTGATCGAGCGCGATATCAAGCGCGTCGGCTACATCGTCATCACGACAGATCGTGGCCTGTGCGGCGGCCTGAACGTCAACGAGTTCCGCCAGCTCATCCGCGAACTGCGCGAGTGGGAAGACAAGGGCGTTGAAGTGGACCTGTGCCTGATCGGCGCGAAGGGCGTGCAGTTTTTCCGGCGCCTCAACGTCAACGTCGTCGGTGCCACCACGCACATCGGTGAAGACCCGCGGCTGGGCGACTTGCTGGGCGCAATCCGCATCATGCTCGACGCCTACACCGAGGGCAAAGTCGACCGGGTGTTCCTGATGCACAATGAATTCGTGAACACGATGACGCAGAGTCCGCGCGGCGTGACCCTGCTGCCGGTTGAGCCCATGGACAAAGACGAACTGTCGACCCATTGGGACTACATCTACGAGCCCGACGCCGTAGATCTTCTCGATAGCGTACTGATGCGCTACATCGAGTCGCAGGTGTATCGCGGCGCGGTCGAGAACGTGGCCTGCGAGATGGCGGCCAAGATGGTGGCCATGAAGGCCGCGACGGACAACGGCGGCAAGCTGATCGATCAGCTGCAGCTGGACTATAACAAGGCGCGGCAGGCCGCGATTACGCAGGAGCTGTCCGAGATTGTCGGCGGCGCCGCAGCGGTTTAGAACCGCTGAGCAAGCGAGCGGTGGGAATCAATCGCGGCTAAAGCCGCTCCCACCTTGGCTGGAAAGGTCAGTGGTCTGGGTTGGGCATCGTGGCTAAAGCCGCTCCAATCTTGACTAGCAGGGAACAGGCACCGTGGGAGCGGCTTTAGCCGCGACTGGTTGGCGAAAACGAGTATCGAAATTGGGTGGCCAAGTCCACTACAGGAACAGAGGTTAGAGCAATGAGTGCTGGCAAGGTCGTACAGGTCATTGGCGCGGTGGTAGACGTGGAGTTTCCCCGCGAGTCCATCCCGAAGGTTTACGACGCGCTGATGCTGGAAGATCGTGGGCTGACGCTGGAAGTGCAGCAGCAGCTTGGCGACGGCGTGGTGCGGACAATTGCGATGGGCGCCAGTGAAGGCCTGGAACGCGGAGTTGCAGTGACCAACACGGGCGAGCCGATCTCGGTCCCTGTGGGTGAGAAAACCCTGGGACGCATCATGGACGTGCTTGGCACGCCTATCGATGAGGCGGGCCCCATCGGTGCCGAGAAGCGCCTGCCCATTCATCGGGAGCCGCCGGCGTATGAAGACCAGGCCGCCAGCACGGAAATTTTCGAGACGGGCATTAAGGTCATCGACCTGATCATGCCGATCGCGAAAGGCGGCAAGATCGGCCTGTTCGGCGGCGCCGGCGTGGGCAAGACCGTGACGCTGATGGAGCTCATCAACAACATCGCAAAAGAGCACGGTGGTTATTCCGTGTTCGCCGGCGTTGGTGAGCGCACGCGTGAAGGTAACGACTTCTACCATGAGATGACGGACTCCGGCGTTATCGACAAAGTATCGCTGGTATACGGCCAGATGAACGAGCCCCCGGGCAACCGCCTGCGCGTGGCACTGACGGGCCTGACCATCGCAGAAGACTTTCGCGACGAAGGCCGCGACGTGCTGATGTTCATTGACAACATCTACCGCTACACGCTGGCCGGCACCGAGGTGTCCGCGCTGCTGGGTCGTATGCCGTCGGCGGTGGGCTACCAGCCGACACTGGCCGAAGAGATGGGCGTGTTGCAGGAACGCATTACGTCCACCAAGACGGGTTCCATCACGTCCTTCCAGGCCGTGTACGTGCCGGCGGATGACCTGACTGACCCGTCGCCCGCCACGACCTTTGCTCACCTTGATGCAACGCTCGTG
>JARFRI010000331.1 GCA_029287335.1 Phycisphaera sp.
CATACGAGATCCGGACCACAGTCTCGTGGGCTCGGAGATGTGTATAAGAGACAGCTTCAGGTACGAGCCGGTGCCGCCCTCAGTACCCATCACCAGCGATTTGTGCCGCGTCTTGTGCCCGTGCATATTCGCTGCGACTTGGTCGATCGAGATGTTATTCGTCGTCTCGATCTCGGCCATATCCGCGCCAGTCAGGAACACGTCCCCGCTGCTGTGCCCGCCGAGTTTCCAGCCGCCCTTGTGGTCAAGACCACGCAGATACGTGATGCTGTCCTTGAAGGATTCAAAGGGCTTGGTCGATTTGTTGAACGATTTGATCTCGCCGGGGTCACCCTGCGGCCACCAGCTCCACTCGTGGTGGTCGTACTTGCCATCCGCGTTCTTGCGCGGAATGCCGCTAGGTCCTTCGGGTTGGTAGACGCCGTAGGAGATGTAGGTCGCGAGCAGCCGCTTGGGCGTTTCGGTTGCCGCCCCTGCCGCCAGAGCCTTGGCAGGAGCCATCGCGTTGAGATAAGGCAGCGCCATGGCCACCCCCGCCCCCTTGAGCAGGTCACGTCGTTTGAGATGCCAGGATTTATTTGCCATAGTCAGTCTTCTTTCTTCGGGGAGCTATCTTTAAATACGTCGCTCTGACAGATCGAGACGATGATGTCTCGCATTTTGAAATCGTTGCTCTGGGCCTGCTCAAAAAGCGCCTCCACTGCGAAACGATCGCGATACGTGAGGTTTCGGCCGATGCTGTAGGACAATAGGCGCCGGATCATGTTCTCAGCGATATCGTCGCCACGGTTCTTCAAGAGATAGGCCTTGAGTTCTTTCATCCCATCGACCTCGGGGCCGTGCGGCACGCGGGCCTTGGCGTCGACCTCGACCGTATAGATCGATTCGAGGTACGCGCGGTATTCATCAAGCGTTTCGTTCTTCGAGTACTCCACTTTTCGGATGCGCGTCCCGTCCTTGGGGACCTTGGGCTGGTACTGCCCTATCGCGTTGTAGTCCTCGAACGGGATCCCCCACGGGTCCAAACGGAAGTGGCAATCGTTGCAGCTCTCGACCGTGCGGTGCTTGGCCAGCAAGTCCGCGATCGAGAGCGCGCCCTCGGTCGTATCCCCCGCCGTTTCTTCGAGTGCAGGCACCTCGGACGGCGGCGGCGCAACTTTGTCGCCCAAGATCGCTTCGCGCAAAAAGACCGCGCGGTAGATCGGGTGCGGCGCGGTACCCGTTCCGTTGCCGATGAGGACCGTGCCATGCGTGAGGACGCCCCCGAGGTTGTCTTCGGGCTTGATCGGCACCGCACGCATCTGCATGCCCTTCACGCCTTGAATCCCGTAGTGAACCGCCAGCCGTTCATTGAGATACGCAAAATCCGAGTCCACGACGTTCAACACGCTCGCATTGCGGCGGATCATCTCGGCGACAAAACCCACCGAGTCCTGCATCATGTAGTCGCGGACCGACGGCCAGTACGGCTGTTCGGTGCCGGCCGTCTCGCCACGCTCCACCAGCCACGTGTACCGCGGATACAGTTCCTTATTGATCGGAACCGTCATCGACTTACGAATGCTCAGCCACTGCACGGTGAAGTCTTTGACAAAGTCATGCGATTTCTCGTGCTTGAGCATCCGCAGCACCTGCTGCTCAATCACCGATGGGTCATCCAGCTTCCTCTTCGCCGCGAGTTCAAGGAGTTCCTGGTCAGGCATGCACGCCCACAGGAAGTACGACAGCCGCGACGCCATCGCGTAGTGCTGGTCCGTCGCCGGGTCCGACTCGGTGTGATACAGAAACTGCGGCGAGATCAGCACCATCGCCAGCGTCTCACGCACCGCTTCTTCAAGGGTCTGCGTGCTCGGCTTGATCAGGCGAAAGATCTTCGCGAACTTATCGACCTCCGGCTTGGTCGCGGGTCGCCGGTAAGCCCGCGTGATAAACCGCTCGATCACCTCGCGAACATAGCCCGCTTCATCGGACGCGCGCTTAGGGGAATCAAACAAAATGTCTGTGTGGTGCTTGGGCGGCCAGACATCAATCATCGGCGACTCAAACTCGATCCAGTTGATCACCACACGCGGGAACTGCAGCTGCGCCGAGTTGCCGTAGTAGTCGTTAAGCGTCCCGTCGTCGTAGATCACCCTCGGCCGAATCGCCATCTCATTGACTAGCGGGCCGTGCTTGCGCGAGGGCACCTTGGCGTAAGGATGATTCTCAATCCGCCCGGTAAACTCGAAGACCTTCGGCTGGTCCGGGCTATTGGTGAGGTAGACGGTAGCGATCGTCTTAAAGGGTGTTTCCGTTCGCTCGGGGTTGGTACCCATATCGATCTTCAGCGGCGCGGCATCAACACCCTCGGGCAAAATCGCAGACGCCGACATCCGTAGACGAAACTCGCCGTTCTTAGGGAAGTCACGCAGACCAATACCGTTCGCGGCCGAGCCGCGTCGCCCGCCGTAGATACTCACCTCGTCAGCGCCAGCACCCTTGTCGATCCCGCCGTTCGTCCACGCACGCCGAACTTTGAAAACCTCCGGCTTACCGGGATCGACGATCGCGGCCTTCATCGCCTTGCGAGCGACCTCTAGGTACCGGTCCAACTGTTCCGGGCCGATGCGCATCAGCTCGGCCGTGTTGTTGAAGTGGTAGTGGTGCTCGGGGTCTTCCGGCAGGTCGTCGATGACATCCAGCTCAAAACCAAGCAATTGCTTGAGCGTGTTCTCGTACTCGACGTTCGTCAGCCGACGCGTCTTCGCCTCCGGCGACTCCTTGCTGACCTTATCGACGTAGTCCCGCATGCCCGACTCGATCCACTGGATCACCGCCTGCGTCTCGGCCGCCTTGGGCTGGGGCTCTTTGGCCGGCGGCATTTCGCCGAACTCGAGCATGTCGAGGATCGACTCCCATTTGTCCAGTTCCTGGCCAAGCGACAGATCGCCGTTAAGCGAGTGGACCGTCATCTTGCCCTTGTTCTTCTCAGGCCCGTGACAACGCACACAGTGCTGCTGGAAATAAGGCGCAACAACCGCCTGGTACCCCGCAAGACCCTTCGCCTCTGGCTCAGCCCAGGCATTGAACGCGCATGGCAATAGAAACAAAGTAGTAAAAATGATGATGAAAAAACGCGACATAAACTTACGTCGATGCGCCGCGGGAGTCGTCACGCCTGCGAACAAGGTAGTGAGTCGCTTAGCCGAGTCCTTCAGTCTCGGCCCTTACAGTCCTTCGTGAGAAGGACGTGGTAAGTAAAGCCGCGTTACGCGGCGTTGTCAAGTTTAAATCTGGGTGTGCGGTCCTATCGTTGCGAATTAACGCTCGACCGGGACCGCATCCTTGGCCCACATACGCGTCCATTTCGTATTGTTGAATGGACCGCCTTTGATCTTGCCCTTGTAATTCACTTCTTCGACGTGACCATCGGCCAACACGGAGTAGGAAACGCCTGAACACAGCGGGGCGTCCTGATCATAAATATTAGCTGGGCTTGCTGGCCCCAGTTCGGTTCCTGCCTTGTGGAAAGAGCCGAGCACGTCGTAGTCAAACGGCTGAAGACGCAGGTACCCATCATTCATGCCCGAAACATTAAACGAGTTCCAGCCCGCAATACCAAACGTGTTTTCTTCAACAAAGAGCGCAAAGTCGGCGGGTGCTTGAAGCGACTCGACCGATTCTTGCTCGGTCCAATTCTTCTTGATCCATTCGTTTTGACCCGGACCCGCTTCAGCGTTCTGGGTGTAGCTGCGCACGAAATCTGGATATTTCCACGATGCTTTCCGTGGGAGTTTGTCCACCGCGACCGGGCACACATATGCTTCCTGAACAGGGAAATACGAGTAAAGCGTTCCTTGAGTGATATTTTTGACAACAGTCGGGTCGAGCTGATCTCCTGACGGCACACTCGTTCCGTCAGGATATTTGCCTGACTTTCCCCAAACCCACTCACCATGATGCGTGTAGGTGTTGTCATGGTCGATTGCATAGGCGAGCTGCCCCTTACCCAGTTGGGACAGATTTGAGTTACAGACCGCGACCTGAGCCGACTCCCGAGCCTTGCCCAAGGCGGGCAGTAGCAAGGCAACCAAGAGCGCGATGATCGAAACCACCACAAGAACCTCGATTAGGGTAAAAGCGCGCCTCAGCTGACTAATCATGATGTGTGTCCTTCAAGTCGATCTGCCATTAGAGCAAGCAGCAGTACTTGATTGTAGCTCATTTAATCGGCAAATCAATACCCGATCTAGATCATCACAGCCGAAAAACGCCATTTATTGCGCAGTAAAGGCCGAATCTGGCCGCCATCAACACCATCGAGGCCAATCACCTTAGACCAGGCACAGCCAACGTCGCTCCGCCTGTTGGGCTTGAGAAAATGTAAAGAACAGCGCGCGCGGGTTCCGATAAGTTGAAAGCCAGCTTAATTCACCGACTAGGGTGTGGGTATTTCTTGGACATTTCTCGATTGAGCACAGCGTGTTTTCTGGGCGAACGCTAAGGAGCAAGGTATGGCTGATTCAAAGGCGAAGCAGGTTCGGAATTACGTGCAGACCTTGGAACGCGACGACCGCTACATCGTGATGCTCTACTACGCCGACGGCCTGACGCCCATGGAAATCAGCCGAGTCTTGGACCTGCCCAGCACCCGTGTCCGCGCTCGGCTCGAAGAGCTCCGTGCCAAGCTTGCTGGCCTGGCACAAGTCAGTGCCCGCGCAACACCACCGCCCGCCGGGCCCACCGTCAACGCTTACGCCTAACCACTCAACACATACCAGATCGCCCCCGCGTGCTGTGATCAATGACCACAGTCACGTACACGAAAGGCTCGACCTCCCGGTCGAGCCTTTTCAATAAAGCATCAATAAACCAACGCCGATTACGCCGCGTGACGCGCATTCACCGAGCGGTGATGCGCAATATCCCGACGGCGATTGATCCGGCGACGCACCGTACGCTTCACTCGCCGAGCCGCATCGTCGATCGCGTGATAAATATCCGGGTCAACATGCTGGACCAGCACATCGTTGGCCCCGGTGACCGTGACGCGGACGGTGCAGCAGCGTTCGGTGCCATGCTTGACGCCATGCAAGTCATCGAGCAGGACATCGACCCGCTCGATCCGCGACTGAAAATGACTCAATGCACTGGTGAGCCGCTCACGCGCGTGCTGATCGACGTGCTCACTGTTATCCAGGTGAAGGCAACGGATATCAAACCTCATGACAAATACCTCAGTTGTAGGAATCAAATCACGCCCAGAGCGGGCTAAAGCAGACGAGACACTTCATCATAGAATCGTCTCGCCCAACATCCAAGCATATTTTTCAAAGCCGATAATGATCCACCGAATACTGACACGGAGCCAGGCAAACACCCGGACCGCTAAAAAAACGCCTACTCAATCCCCCAGCGCCTCCACCCCCGCCGCCGCATCCGCAGACAGGCCTCGGCTAGGCCAACGCCCCGGCAGCTCCCCGCCCTGCCGCTGCACCTGATCCGCCGCCTGCTTCACCGTCCGGAAATGCACCGAGCCGTTGGACATCCCAACAATCACCTGCGCCCGATTACTCTCCGGCAGCGACATCACCACCACGCTTGGCCGACCACTATCCGCAGCATCATTGCCCACTAACGCAAACACGCTGTTGCCCTCGATCCAACCCGCACGCTCCTGAGCCGTCATCCGCGGATAACGGGCCGGCAGGTCCGCTGGCTTACCCGACACCGTCAACCACTCAGGCGAAACCAGCCCCGCCTCCACCAAATCCAGCAACTGCCCGGGCTGATCGCCAAACCGCTGCTTGTACCGCCCCACCGCATACGCGACATGCTGGACACGCACCAGCATCGGGTCGGCTCTGGACTGCAATTGATCGACTTGTCGTGCCGCTTCGAGCTCGCCACCGGGCCGAGCCGCTCGCGTCAGCACCCATCGCTCATCGCTGTGCGTCTGAATATTAAGCGTCTGGCCGTCCTCGGACAGATCGACCTTCCCCGTAATCCGCGGGACACCGGGGTCCTCGTTGTTGCTATCGATGCTGATGATGTCGTCCGCGAGGTTGTACCGCAGGTCAAACCGCACCGGCTCCTCGGGCCCTTGCGTGACTCGCTCATACGTCGCCGCACCCTGAGCCTTGAACTCAAAGCGGACATCCAGGTCCCCCGCGATCGGCTGGCCCTCGCCCACCGCCTGCAGGTACCACACCCCCGCCATCGGCGAGTCATCCTTCTGAGCATCCGCCGCCTTGCGGGCCTGCTCCTCGCAAGCCAGCATCCACAGCACGCCCAGCACCAATATCGTCACCAGCTTCCATCGCCGCATCACGGATCTCCACAGGGTTCCACTCCGTTATCGGAACGCCCAGCCCCCACGAAGAGCCCACAAAACACGTTTTTTCGCTTTCCCCCAAAACCACCCCACAAAACCGGCACAACCCACCCCGCCTCACAGCCCATCAAGCCACATTTAACGCAATCCTAATACACAACTCACAATCATCGTCGCTCTCCCTCCCGCTTTGGCGGGCCTGTGGGCCCCCGTCTCCCCCCCTGCCAAGCCCAAGCCGGGGCAGGGCCAGGGCGAATGGCGAGGGCGGGTTGGGCCGGGGGAGCGGGGGCGCCAGGCGGGGGCTCGCAGGGGCGGGGGCGGGGGGGCGGCGAGGGGGGGGGTGGGAGGGGGTGGGTGGGGGTGGGGCGTTGCG
>JARFRI010000343.1 GCA_029287335.1 Phycisphaera sp.
GGGCTGTTCGTCGTTCCGCGTCTGTGGTGACGAGATACTTTCATCCATGCCAGCCATACCAAGCAGTTGGCCGCCCGCGAAAATCTGCTGCACACTCATACGGTTTTGCGTCAGCGTCCCGGTCTTATCGGTGCAGATCACCGTAGTGCTGCCGAGCGTTTCGACTGCGGGCAGTCGGCGGACGATCGCGCGACGATTTGCCATGCGTGAAACACCGACCGCAAGTGTGATGGTGACGGCCACAGGCAGGCCCTCGGGGATCGCACCGACTGCCAGCGCGACCGCCGCCATGAACATGCTCACCGCAGGCTGGTCCCGCCAGATCCCCAGTAAGAAGGTCATCGCCGCGAGGCTCAAGATCAATACTGTCAGCAACCGGCTAAAGCGTGCGATCTTGCGTGTCAACGGCGTGGTCAGTTCAACTACGCCTGTCATCAACTCCGCAATACGCCCCGCTTCGGTGCGGTCGCCCGTCGCCCAGACCACGCCCTCCGCTCGGCCATGCGTCACCATCGTCCCCGCGTAGGCCAGATTCGCACGCTCAGCCAAGATCGTGTGCATCGCGATCGGATCGACGTGCTTGTGAACCGGGACCGACTCACCGGTCAAAGGCGATTCATCGACACGCAGGTTATGGCTTCGGAATAAGCGAAGGTCCGCAGGGACCCGGTCGCCAGACTCAAGAAGGACGATGTCGCCAGGCACGAGATCGACAGACTCAACACGCTGCCGTTTGCTATTTCGCCTGACAGTCGCCTCAGCAACCATCATTCGGTTAAGTGCTTCGATCGCGCGCTCGGCCCGCATCTCCTGCACAAAGCCGACCGCCGCGTTCACCAACACCACCGCGAAGATCACCGCCGCATCGACCCAGTGCTGCAACACGAGGGTCACGGCTGTTGCGCCCAACAAGACATAGATCAGCGGCTGATGAAACTGCAACGCGATCCGCTTTGCCACACTTGTCCCACGCGGTGGCGTCAGTTGATTGAGGCCGTAGACCTCCAATCGCTTGTTAGCCTCGGCCTCTGCGAGGCCGGTGTGCGCGTTGGTCCCCAGCAATTGAAAGGCCTCTTCGCTCGCCAGCCCATGCCATCGGATTGCTTCGCTATTCCGCTTGATGTTGGTTTGGTCTTGCGTGGTTGAGAGACTCATCTTCAGCCTAGTCTTTGAATTTCCCGACCGCTTCGCCGAACGCCGAAGTGATGTCTTCCCATGCTGATTCGACACCGTGCTTAACGGATTGCCAAGCCTCGCCACTCGACTCTTTGACTTCTGCGAGCTTACTCTTCTCGTGCTGTATCTTGTGATCCAACTCTTCGATTTTCTTGTTTTATTTCAACTGAGCTTCAGCGCTGGCTTGGGAGGCTTTTGCCTTGAGTTTGTCCAGTTCCGCCTCCCATTCGTCCATCTGTGCCTGCTTCTTCTGCTGGTAGAGTTCTTTGTCGTTCATGACGCTATCCATTCAAAAGGTGTTGTGGGCTGGGGTCACCCGATACGAATCATCGTTTTTGGAATAAGGGCTTGATGGCTTCTCGATCGAGTGGATCAGCCAAACGGGAAGCCATATTCATTCCATGCGTCTGGATCGATCATTGCGGGGTCCGGCTCCCATGACGCTGGCTTGGGCGAGGGAACGATCAAGACCGGACACTTGCCAGAGCGCATGATCGCCCCAGCCACGCTCCCCATCACTAGGTCGTAGAGTGCACCGTGACCATGCGACCCCATGACTACCATGCCGGGTTGCTTGGTGTCGATCTGATCAAGGATCGACTCGACCACTGGGCCAAACACTAATAGCGGGCTTGCTACGCATCCTTTCTCGCTCAATTGAGCGACGATTCCATCGACTCGGGGGGACAGAGCCGCCTTGCCCTGCTCTGAATCGTCTAGGTCCGCTTGTGAAACGTACAGGACATAGACCTCTGCATCTAGAGGCGCTGCAAGACCAGCGACAAACGCCACCACTTGGTCGGTCGTGTCAGAAAAATCAATCGGCATCAGGATCGTCTGCATCACAGCGCTCCCCGTTCGGGTTTGTTCTTGGCCTACAGCTACTTCGCCTTGGCTTCACTAAAGTCCACGGACGGGAACGCGAAATCCATTTCAATGGGCTGAACCAACTTCTTAAACTCGGCATAGGACATCTGGATTGCCTCTTCGTGCGTTCCTGCGTTAAACGTAATCATCTCGTGCTTGGATAAAATTGGCGCGACATAGACCGTCAGGCCGTACAGATTGCCCAGCGGCGGGCAGGCTCCCGTCTCGCAATCAGGAAAGAAGGTCGCCATCGCGTCCTCATGCAACAACTCAAGGTGGCCAGCACCCAGTAAATCCTTGAATCGTGGCACATCGATGTAGTGGTCGGCGGGTAGAACGGCGAGGATCTGAGCCCCGTCCGAGTTGAGTCCGACCACTTTTGCGAAGTCACCTGGCTTGAGGTGGCAATCCGCAGCCGTCTGTCGTGCGGTTACATCACGGCGATGCGGAATGCGTTTATACGGAATATCATTCTGGTCCAAGTATTGTCGGATTCGGTTGGTGAGCAGTTGCATCTTGAGCCTCCGACGAAAAGGGGGTTAAACGCCGCGGCAAACACCTGCCAGCGACTGACAACCCCATCATGCCACGGTCCATCGCAATGGCGCATCAGTAAGCTATGAGAATGGGTATCCGGAAAATGCTGATACGCAAGACATACCACCCGTAGGGTGTTTTATCCGCTCGGATCAGCAGCCGCTTTCGACCCAGTGGTAGGCTCGACGGGCCAGTTGCTGACTCGTCTCAATATGCAATTTTTCCTTGAGATGGGCGCGGTAGGTCTCGATCGTCTTTGGGCTCAGACTCAGGTACTCGGCGATCTCGTTGATCGACATCCCCCGGCCTAACAACTCAAATACTTCTAATTCACGATCGGATAACGCCGAGGTTTCATCCGTGTCCGCCTGCTGCGCTTTGCCGGTGGCCTGACGCATGAGTTTGGATGAGATCGCTTGGCTCACGCACAGGTCCCCTGCCAGCACCATCCGGATCGCGTCGATAATCCGATCCGCGAGTTGGTGTTTGCTGACATAGCCCATCGCACCGGCCCGCAGGCAACGCTCGGCGTAGAGGTCTTCGTCGTGCCCGGAGATAACGATGATCTTTGCCAACGGATCGTGAGCGATGATGTCTTTGATCAGCTCGATGCCGCTGCCTTCTTTCAGCGTCAGATCAATCAACGCCACATCGGGCCGTACCTTGCAGTAATGAGAGAACGCCTCCGGGGCCGACTCCTGCTGGCAACACGCGGTCATGTCCCCCTCGGCATCAATAAGGCTCGCAAATCCCTGACGCACCACAGGGTGATCGTCAACGATCATCACGCGGATGTGATCTGTGCTGCCTGTCTTAGGCGGGTTGACCCGCTTGGTCGCCTTACTCATCGAGGTACCTCAGTCAGGTCATACGCTTGATAGGCCTACATCCAGAGTGTAACCGCTTTCGATGGACCGCCAACGATGCCAGATGTCATCTGAGTCGGAAGTTTGCAATCGATACCCATGGTGCCTTGATCAGTGAATAGCTTAAGGCCCTTGGCCCGACGCTGCGATCAGGGATTTGCTGATATTCAGACTTGATGTTCACCGATGGGCGCTCGCCTACCTGTGTGGTCAACTATGGCTCCACAGAACGAAACGGAGACAACCATGCGGTCATATCGGATCAACTTACGTGTCGGGCTACTGTTTCTTACCATCCTGCCGATGGTGTCCATTTGCTGCAAGTCGAGCCAGGAAGAGCACCAAGCCATCACCACAGAGAAACTCGAGCCCTACGAATGCGGCACGATCACGCGCTTACATACCTATCAGGGTGTCTTCCTCGCCAGCCAGCCATCGCCGGACGACTTTAAGCAAGCCAAGAAAGGCGGCGTCAAGACCGTCATCAACTTGCGGCACCCCAGCGAGCAGGAGGACTTTGACGAGCGTGCGTTCATCGAGGGCTTGGGACTGACGTATCACAACGTCCCCTGGAATGGGCCAGAAGAACTCACCGACGAAACTTTTGGCAAGGTCAGGTCGCTGTTGCGTGACGCTGAGCGGCCGATCCTGCTGCACTGTTCGTCCGCAAACCGCGTGGGTGCGATGTGGCTGGCTTACCGCGTTCTTGATGACAGTGCAACAACGCAAACAGCGATCGCGGAGGCCAAGACCGTCGGCCTCATGTCGCCGGACTATGAGTCCAAGGCAATGGCATACATCAAGCGGCACCGATAGTACGCAAGGCTAATAACACATCATGACTAGGGAGCCAAATAATGATCGCAACAACCAAAAACAACGCATGGATCGTACTTGCCAATGACTACCAGGCACGCCTTTTGTCTGTTGGTCGAACATCGACAGGCCATTGCCAACTCTCGGAGATCGATGTGGTCGATAGCCCGCTTCCTCAACTTGATCAGGAACGACAATTGGCTTTTCAAAGGTATCCCAACTACCGCTACAGCTACGCCGATAACCTGAACACGATCAACGAAGAGCGACGCCGATTTGCCAAGTTGTTCGCCCGGTGGATCGACCGCCTTGTCGATGAACACAAGATCAAACGAGTGACGGTCTTCAGCCCGCCTCGATTGATCGGGTTTCTCAGAGAACACCTAAGTGACAAACATTGTGATCAGATCGACCTGCGCACCGAGAACCTTTCGCATCTACCCGACAGTTCCCTGCGGCAGCACAAAGCGATCGTTCGTCTACTGGATGAACGCCCCTCTACAGGAACGTTATCGCAAGTGACAACACATCAAACGCAAAGCCAGATGAGAACTCGCCGCACTCACTTGACGACGCGTACAGATCAGGCTGTCCCAACTCACTCATGAGGGCTGGTGTATTCAGGCCACTCTGACGGAAACTAGAACACAAGCAAAATACGGTCGGGGCCAACCGGCGGCACCCCTCCGAGATCAACTCAGCCGGGAAACGGAGACAACCATGCTACCGACCCTCCTCAAACGTACGCACCTCGATAAACCGTTGGTCACGATCCCGCACGATGTCGGCGATTTCTTCGAGCATATGTTCGAGTCCTGGCGCGACAACGCCTCAGCCGACTACGAAACCGCGGCCTACCCCTGCGATATCCGCGAAGAGAACGGCCAGATCCATGTCGACGCCGAATTACCAGGCTTCAAGAAAGAGGAGGTCAAAGTGACGCTTGAGCACGGCGTCCTGAGCATCAACGCAGAGCATGAAGAAGAACAGGACAAGCAGGAAGACGGCGAGAGCTACCTGCAGGAGCGCCGCTACCGCCGTATCCAACGCACCTTCACGCTACCCAAACCCGTGGATGAGTCGAAGGTCAAAGCCAATCTAAAGGACGGCGTCTTGCACCTGACGCTGAACAAGACCGAAGCGAGTAAAGCACGCGAGATTACGGTCCAGTAGACAGAGCAAACGGGCGAAAACGTAGCCCCCGGAATAACTACCTAGGCGACGAATCTGGCAAATCGTCACGGTGAAGCTGCCGAGAGTGTTCCGGCTGCGAGTGGATTAGCGCACGAGCGCGTACGAGAGATTCAGGAAAATGCTGATAGAGATAGCTCCGGATCACTGACGCGGTCGGCTTCATGCGACTGCTATGGTGGGTGCATAGCGCATTTAAGCACCTCTCACCAACAGACCCATCGCAGAAAGTCGATCATGCAACGCGGCGATTCACTGGTTCTAGCGTACAACGAAATTGAGATCGAAGATGTCGGCTTGGTTGGCGGTAAGAACGCCTCGCTGGGTGAGATGCTTCAAA
>JARFRI010000094.1 GCA_029287335.1 Phycisphaera sp.
TGTGCAGGTAAGGGCCGCGAAGGGCGAGATCTAGTGTCGCTTTTCCAGCTTGCCGAAGGCGTCGGCCGGCTGTCCTTTGCCGTAATCGGCCGAGTCCCACCAGTACTGCACCTCTGTTGAGCCATCGTTGAGTGTACGGATCACGAACATGTCCCGCCGTCGGCCGTAGTCATATTCCGCGTAGGAGATGACATCCTCGCCCCTGTTTTTTGAGCGAAAGGCGATCGGGATAACGGGGTCAAGCACTTTGCGGTTGCGTGGGCTGGTACGCCCAACGATCAGAAACGTGTCCTGGTTCAATTCAACTTGGAACGTGATGGCCCCATTGGTCGCCTTACCATCCTCGTTTCGTCGCATCTCTAAGTTGAAGTGGTAGGTGCCTTCGCTGAAGTCTTCCATGGCATCTGACAGGGCACCAAATCGGAGCGGAACGCAGCGGGTGGGCGTAGTTGAGCCGCCGCCCGGTTTGGCATACGCGATCTTCGAGTTGAACCGGGAAATAAAGGTCTTATTGTTCTGCTCTGTAATCTCGACTTTTGCGATCAGGGTCCGACCGGTGTTTTCTTTGAAACGCCAAGTAAGGAATTTGCCTTTAGTCATCGTCATTTCAACCGCGGAAACTGCGTCGTAGGAGGCGATCTCCCCCAGCTTTGTGCGGGTGTATTGGCCACGGACCAGGGCGCGATCGGAACGCAACTCGATGATGGTCTGCCGGTTCACGTCGTTATCGTCAAGGTAGCCGAGTTGGTAGTAGCCGAGCAGGTCGTCATGGATATTCAGCTTGTCTCCACGCCCGTCTGGCAGGGCCGGGACGAGGCCGGGGATTTGCTCGTCGAATTCGATGGCCGGGTCGGCTTCAGGCTCCTTGGGGGATTCGGGCTTATCGACCTCAGGCAGCTTCTTGATCGTATCGATCGCTTTCTGCACCTCCTGCACTGCCTCGAGCCGGCCGGCACGCTGCTCCTGTTCCATGATCTTGGTCAACTCATCGACCAAGCCATTGCGAGCCAGTTGGACCTTCGCCCTGTACTGCTTAAAGGCCCGATCAACCTGCTCAGCGTAAGCGACGCCGGCCTTCTCGATGTTCACTTGCAGATCGACGCCGAGCTTGGTCGCCGAGTCATTGCCTTCTACTTGAAGGTTGGCCTGGCTCAAAAAATGTATGCCTTCGTCGTTGGGTGGTGTGATCACCCAGTCCTCGGTCCGCTTGATCGCGGTTAGGACGGCACTGGCCTCTTCAATGTTGCCTTCGCGGGTCAGCGTGCGGATATCGCGATCCAGTGCTGCGGTGTAGCGTTTTACGTGCCGCTCGCTGGCCTGTAGGAAGCGCTCTACAGGCATGTCTAGCGATGCCAGAAAATACGCTTCAATACTGGCGCGTTTTTCGCCGTGTAGCCGTAACGCACGCTTGGCGTTGGGGCTGTGCTCGATGTCGATCCCCTCGGACTGGGCCGACACGGGATGCGTCTGGATGAGAGCAGTCAATGCAATGAGGCAAGCGAGCAGGACGGCAGCTTGGCGGTGAATGAGTCGCGTCATATCGAGGTGTCCGCGGAAGGGAATAGAGAACGAATCAATGGCTAAGCAGCCAATATAACACGACTTGGGGCAAGATCCGAGGCCTTGAACTGGATTTGGGGCATGCCAGTCAACATTGTCCGATTTGGGTCCAGCTAGCCGATGTTCAGTGAATGTCACCGGGCTTGGGGTGCGCTTGTTTCAGTGCCCCGCCCGATAACCTAAGTCCTTGTCAGGAATCGACATGCCTAAGCGAACCAAGAAGACGGACAACCCCTCGGCAACCCAGGCGCTGGCGGCATATCGCGGGGTAGGCTGGGCGGTATTGGCCGGGCTCTGGCTGATGCTCGTGGCGGCTTTGATCAGCTACCACCCCGATGATGCGCCAAGCCATGCGGTGGGCGTCGCGGCGGACCCGGTACACAACTGGGTCGGCGTCGTGGGCGCGGCACTTGGGTACGAGTTGTACTCGGTGCTGGGCGTGGGGGTGTGGGCGCTCGTGATCGGTATGGCGGTGTACCTGTACCGCACCGCGACCAGCCGAGTGACCACGCAGATCGTGCTGCGTGCGATCGGCCTGGTGATGATGGCGGTCACGCTATCCGGCTTGCTCGCGTTCTTAGGCAATACCTACGCGCTGTTCCGCTCACCCATGCCGGAGGGCACCGGCGGGCTGCTGAGCCTGTACGTCAACGACCACCTTACCGCTCGCTTCGATACGTTTGGCAGCGTCGTGCTGCTGCTGGTGAGCTTCTGGGTCGGGGCGATCCTCACGGCCGACCGGATTGTGCTGGCGATCCCGAAGTATGCCGCGGAGTTGATCCTTCGCTTGTGTGATATCGATCCGAAGAAGCTGCCGCTGCCAAGGTTCAATCTTGCGGGCAGGATCGGGGGTGTGCTTTCGCCGTTGACCGGCCGATGGCGTACCTCACCTGATGCATGGGACGGCGCAGAGACCGATGTCGAAGACGGACCTGCGCCCGCTGCGGAGCGCACGCCTAAGCAACTTAAGCGGGATAAACGAAAAGAAGCCAAGGCCAAGAAGAAGGCCGACTCGACCGCTGGTGCCAAGCGGGCGATGGAAGCGATCGCCAATGCGGAGGAAGAAGAAGTCGGCAGCGACGCACCCGACGCGTACACCAAGGGCAAGCAGAAGCTGGACCCCGATGCGCTGCGTGAAAAGATGGCGCAGATGCCGATCAACTTCGCGCCTAAGGCCACCGCCGCGCCCGCCCCGCCCGTCGAGCAGGACCTCTCCGGCTACATGTTCCCCGGCCAGGACCTCTTGGAAGAACCCGAACACGACTTCACTGCAGAACAAGAAGCGATCGTCCGCGATCAGGCGGTCAAGCTCGAGTCCGCGATGCAGCAGTACAACATCCAGGGCGAAGTCGTCGGCATTGACTCGGGCCCGGTCATCACCCTCTTCGAGGCACGCCTGGCCCCGGGCACGAAAGTCTCGCGCCTCGCCAGTGTTTCAACCGACCTGGCCCGTGCGATGAAGGCGCAGAACATCCGCATCGTCGCGAACATGGCGGGCAAGGACACCGTCGGCATCGAGGTGCCCAACATCAAACGTGAACTGGTCCGTATCAAGGAACTCATGCTCGCCTGCCCCGAAGCAGCGGAGATGAACCTGCCCATGTACCTGGGCAAAGACGCGAGTGGCAACCCGCTGGTTGAAGACCTCAACAAGATGCCGCACATGCTCATCGCCGGCACCACCGGCTCGGGTAAGTCCGTCTGCATGAACTCCATCATCATGTCCTTCCTCTTCACCAAGCGACCCGACGAACTCAAGCTCGTCCTGGTTGACCCGAAGATGGTCGAGATGTCGATGTTCAAGAACATCCCGCACCTGATGTGCCCGGTCGTGACCGAGATGAGCAAGGCCGCGGCGATCCTCGAGTGGGCAGTGACCAAGATGGACGAGCGGTACGAACTGCTCGCCGAGTGCGGCGTCCGCGACATCGGCACGTACAACAAGCTGGGCTGGGACGAGATCAAGGACCGCATGGAGCCAGCCAGCGAAGACGAAGCGGCCCGCATCCCCAAGAAGCTGCCCTACATGGTCTTCGTCATCGACGAATTGGCCGACCTGATGATGACCAACAAAGAGGTCGAGGGCTTCATCGTCCGCATCGCGCAGAAGGCCCGTGCCGTGGGCATCCACCTCATCCTCGCGACGCAGCGTCCTTCGGCCAACGTCGTCACCGGCCTGATCAAGTCCAACATGCCCTGCCGCATCTGTATGAAAGTCAGCTCGGGCATGGACTCGCGCATTGTGCTCGACCAAAAGGGCGGCGAACTACTCCTGGGCCACGGCGACATGCTGTTCCTCTCCCCACGCTCGTCCGAACTGGTCCGCGCCCAAGGCTGCCTGATCGACGACTCAGAAGTCCGCAAGACCGTCAAGTTCCTCAAGACGATCGCACAGCAAAGCTTCGAGCCACAGCTTGTCCAACTTAAGAGTGGTGATCAGGTCGATGTCGATGAAGAAGCGATGTCCGACCCGCTGTTCGACAAGGCGGTGCAGATCGTCATCGAGACCAAGCGCGGCAGCGTGTCGCTCCTGCAACGCCGACTGACGATTGGCTATGCACGCTCGTCCCGCCTGATCGAAGCCATGGCCGCGTCGGGCATCCTCGGCGCGCACAAGGGCAGCCAGGCCCGTGAGGTACAGATCACCCTCGAAGAGTGGGACGCGATGAAGGACCTGCAGGCCGAGCAAGCCGCGGGCGGCAGCGGGTCGGTAACGGCGGAGCTCGCTTCAGCGGGCGGGCCAGCCGCAGAGACCAACCCGGCCGCTGAAGCGGCCTACGCCGAGGAAGCCATCACCGACGACGACATGGACGGCGAGTTCGACGAAGCGGAAGAAGACAACGTCGAAGTCGAAGATGAGTACGAAGAAGACGAAGCCGACGGGGATGAAGCGGAATACGAAGTCGTCGCCGAAGATGAAGACGGCGAAGAAGAAGCAGACGATGAGGAAGAAGACGGGGACGGCGAGTGGGAGTACGAGTACGAAGAGGTCGAGGAAGATGAGGACGAAGAGGTGAAGGCGTAAGCCACGTCTAACAACCCATCCAAAAAAGCCCGCGTTCAATGAACGCGGGCTTTTATCATTTACCGATTGATGTTCCGCTTACGCGCTGAAGCTTGATCCACAACCGCACGAGCTATTCGCATTGGGGTTGTT
>JARFRI010000147.1 GCA_029287335.1 Phycisphaera sp.
GGCTGGGACAAGGCCCTGGCCATGCTCGACTGCTACCAAAAAGGCGTCGGCGAAAACGAGACCATCAAGCAGGTCTTCGGCGTCGATACCGAATCCTTCATGGCCGGCTTCATGGTCTGGGCCGGCAAACAAGTCAAGGCCTGGGGCATGTCCACCCACGGCGTTGAGATCGAAGATGCGGAACTACGAGACATCTTTTCAACCGATGATGCAACACGACTCGATCAAGCAAGACTCGATCAAGCCCTAATCGATCACCCCTCTGAGCCCTTGCTCTTACAAGTTGTTGCCCAGCGCGCCATCCAAGGCGAAGACAAAGCACAAGCCATCGCTTCGATCAAGGCCTACCAACAAGCCCGCCCCGTCGATCCCTGGTCCGATCGCCAACTCGCTCGTCTCGCGCTCGACGCTGGTGACGCGGACACCGCGATCGCGGCGCTCAAGACCCTCGACCGCATTGAGAGCAACACGCCCGAGTACGCCGTCGAACTGGCCCGTGTCTATCGAGGCCGCAAAGACTACGACAGCGCCTTGCACTTCGCCGAGCGCGCGCTGCTGCGTGAGCCGTACAACCCGATCTACCGTGAAAAAGCCGCGACGATCGCAATCCAACAGGGCGATCTCTCGCGTGCGGCTTTTCATGTCGAGTCGCTCGCCCTGCTCGAGCCCGACCGCGCCATCCATCCCAAACGCCTGGCCGTACTCTACGACCGGCTGGGCCGCGACGAAGACGCCGCCGCCGCACGCGAAAGACTAAAATCGTTAGAATTGTTAGAGAACGATTAACGTCTGCACTTCGCTATGATGCCTCCCGATGCCTGACGCCATGCCAAACCCCGACCACCCCCACCAGGCCAACAGCCCCGAAGAGATCCTCTTCAACAACAACCTGCGCGAGTTCACCGTCAAGATCGAGCACATCTGCGGTCTCGAAATGAACGGCAAGATCCCGCAGGAAGAAGCCTACCGCCGCATCCGCGACCTCTGGAAAACGCTCAAGCGCAGCAAAAAAAACCTGGGCATCGGCGAGCCTGAAGACCAGGAACCGCCAAACCCGCAGTAGCCGCAACCAGCGCAAGCTCCGGGGGTACACCTCGACGTAGTGTTCCAGCGCACGCGTGGCTATCATGTCATAGCTGCCTTATTGATTTTTCCACCAGCTATCGCTCACCCATGTTGGAGTTCACGCAATGCCGATCCGCCTGACTCGCCTCGTCCTCGCCCTGCTCTTCGTCGCGGCGCTGCCTTGCCCTGCCGTCTTCGCTCAGGCCGACGCACCGACATCCTCCCCCAAGGTCGTCAAGCCCGAAGACAAAGGCGAGACCGTCGGCTGGCTCGTCCTTCAGGGCGCCCTGCGTGAAGGCCCGGTCCGCGAAGCATGGGTCTCCGAAGAAGACGCCGGCCCATCCGTTCGCTCCATCATCAACCAGATCAACACCGTCAAGGACGCCAGCCACTACCTGGGCCTGGTCGTCTACCTCGACATGCCGCAGCTCACCGCCACGCAGACCGACGCGATCTACCACGCGCTCAAGGACCTCCGCGACTCGGGCAAGACCGTCATCACCTTCGCACAGGCCTACGCCACGTCCGACTACGTCCTGGCCAGCGCCTCCGACGTCATCGCCCTGCAAAACAAAGGCATGGTCGAGCTCTCCGGCATGCACATCGAAGAGATGTACCTCGCCGGCCTCATGGAAAAGCTCGGCGTCCAACCCAACTTCATCCAGGTCGGCCAGTACAAAGGCGCCGCCGAACAGATGACACGCAAAGGCCCATCCGAAGCCTGGTCCAAGAACATGGACGGCCTGCTCGACGGCCTCTACAACACCATGGTCACACGCATCGCCGAGGGCCGAGGCGTCAGCACCGACAAGGTCGAAAAGCTGATGGAACAGTCCTGGACGCTCGATGACCGCGGCCTGCTCAAGGCCGGCATCGTCGACCGCCTCTGCGGCCGAGACCTCGTTGAAGTCACCGAGACCGAATTCGGCGACGAGTTCGTCTGGGACACCGAGATGGGCCAAACCCCCACCAACCCCATGAACGCCGCCATGGCCGCCAACCCCATGATGATGCTCGGCGCCCTCATGCAGGACCCCGTCACCACCACCACCGGCCCAACCATCCTCGTCATCCACGCCAACGGCGCCATCATCTCCGGCGACTCCGAATTCGGCGGCGGTGCCTTCGGTGCCGGCGACTCTATCGGCTCACGCACCATCGATGAAATCCTTGCCGACGCCCTCGAAGACGACAACGTCAAAGGCGTCGTCCTCCGACTCGACTCGCCCGGCGGCTCCGCGCTCGCCTCGGAAGTCATGTGGCAAGCCATCCGCGCCTTCGGCGAAGAAAAACCCATCGTCTGCTCCGTCGGCTCCATGGCCGCATCCGGCGGGTACTACATCGCCTCGGCATGCGACGAGATCCTCATCGAGCCACGCTCCATCGTCGGGTCCATCGGCGTCGTCGCCGGCAAGCTCAACCTCAAGGGCCTCTACGACAAAGTCGGCATCGGCATCCACACCCGATCACGCGGCCCAAACGCCGCGCTGCTCTCGTCGGTCGATAACTTCACCC
>JARFRI010000164.1 GCA_029287335.1 Phycisphaera sp.
ACTGTCAACGGATGACCGCCTAGAATGCTCACCCCGGAATGCACCAGGAATGTACCCCTGAACGCATCCCCGATCGTCCCCATGCATAAGTACGCCAACGCCATCCTGATCGCCCCGCTGCTGCTCATCGGTTGTGGCGAGGAGCCGACGATTCAACGTTACGAAGTGACCCAGCCTGTCGCGTTTGATTGGCCGGTCACGGAGCGGCGTGAGGCCGAGGTAACGGTGGATGAGTTGTCGTGGGTCTGGGATGTCCCGGCAGGTTGGATCGATGCCCCAGAAGTGCCGGACCAGCTCCTGGCGGACTATCGTTTTAAAGGAAGTAATGCAGTGCTGCCCGGCCGCCTGACGGTCTCGAAGATCGATGGCGATGCCGGCGGGATCGAGGCCAATGCCATGCGCTGGCTGCAACAGTTGTACGTAACGACCGCGCGTCGGCTCGGACCGAACGACAAGCTCTCCCAGCCCATGAGCATCGGCTTCGCCAACGCGACGTTCGTCGAACTGCACGGCCAGTACCAGGGCGAGCACATCCCAACCCGCATGAGCGCCGCGATCCTGCAGATCCCTGCTGAGGGAGGCGGTGTATTCCAGACCTGGTTCTTCAAACTCGTCGGCGATGACGCCACCATCGAAGCCAACCGCAAGGGCATGGCCCAGATGATCCTGACCTTCCGCCCCAAGGGCACCGCCCGGCCTGATCTGCCCGGCATTGATGACATTGATGCATCCGACGGCGAGTCGACTCGAGAATCAACGGACGAACAATGAAGCTATCCAAGACCAACCCGCTGAGCTGGCTCTCGTCGCTTCGGCTGACGGTCGTGCTGCTATCGATGTCGATGTACCTGATCTTCGTGGGCACGCTGGCTCAGGTCGAACTGGGCATCTGGCAGGTGGTCGAGAAGTATTTCCGATCGATCTATGTGATGGTGCCGTTCGATGTCTTCCGCTCGCTGCTCTACCCCGGCAGCGAGGAGCACTGGCCCGGAGCGCACCCGTTCCCCGGCGGGTTCCTGATCATCGGCCTGCTGCTGGTCAACCTGCTCGCGGCGCACGCGGTGCGATACAAAGTCACGGGCAAGGGCAAGGCGCTGTATGCCGGTTTTGGCCTGATCTTGATCGGAACGGCGGTGACGGCGTACACCGTGCTTGAGCCAGCGACCTCTGCGGCAATCCAGCAGGACGTGATCAAGATGATGCTCATCTGGACGGTGCCGATGACGCTGATCGGCGTGGGGTGCTACTTCGTCTTTGGCAACCGCAAGGCCGGGATCGTGCTGATCCACGGCGGGCTGATCCTCATGCTCGTCGGCGAGGTCATCACGGGCATCGGCGCGGACGAGGGGCAGATGTGGATCCATGAGAACGGGGTCTCCAACAAGATCATCGATATCCGCGAGGTGGAGATCGCCATCGTTGCTGGCGCAGGCGAAGGTAAAGAAGAACACATCGTCATCCCGCAAGCGATGATCGAGTCGGCGGACAAAGATGACACGATGATTGAAGGCGACACGCTGCCGCTCACGGTGCGTGTTGACGCGTGGATGGAGAACTCGGACTTGCTCCCGACGATCAATGGCCAGGACCCGACGAAGGTGCAATACCGTGCCGAGGCAATGGCCGCGGTAACAGGCACCGAGCAGCGGGCGGATCGGCCGTCGGCGATCGTGACACTGTTCAAAGGTGGCGAACGACTGGGGCAGCATTTGCTGACGACGTGGGAGTTTGTTCGTCCAGTCAACGTTGAAGTTGATGGCAAGGTTTGGGCGGTGTCGCTGCGCTTCCGCGAGACGCACCTGCCGTACACGCTGCAGCTCAGTGACTTCCGCCACGACAAGTTCACGGGCACGACGACGCCGATGAATTATTCATCGACACTGCGTTTAGAGGTGCCTGATTCGGAAGAGAGCCGAGACGCATTTATCAAGATGAACCAGCCACTGCGCTATGATGGCAAGGCGTTTTTTCAGTCCGGTTTTTTCCAGCAGCCCTTGAACCGCAACCTCGGGACGATCCTGCAGGTCGCGGACAACCCTGGCGCGTGGGTGCCTTACCTGTCGTGCGTGATCACGACGGTTGGGTTGTGCATGCACTTTGTGGTGTCGCTGCTACGTTACGGCCGTCGGGCCAATGCGTCGTCATAAAAGAGATACGTGATGAATCATTTGAATGAAGACAGTCTTGACATGCCGAGCACCGGATCAAAAATCTTGCGTGCGTTGCCGTATGCGATTTCGCTGATCATTGTTGTTTACCTGGTGATGGGTGTCTCCAAGGCGGCGCAGCCCGATGGTTTGTATCGCTTTGACTTTGACACGCTTGGGCGGGTGCCGGTGTCGGAAGACGGCCGGATTAAGCCGTTGGACACGGTGGCGCGGAATGCGCTTTTGATGGTGAGTCAGAAGCAGTCGCTCAAGGATGACATGCTGCTGCCCGAGGAAGGCGGCTCTGAGAAGTCGGCGGTGATCTGGCTGGCGGAATTGATGTCGGGTCGGGCCGAGTCGCGGCAGCGCAAGGTGATTCGCATCGATGACCCGGGTGTGCTGGGTTTGCTGGGTAAGACGCCGGACGATGGCAAGTTTTATTCGCTTAATGATTTGATGCAGCCGATCGGCGAGAATCAGCAGCCGGCGTATTTGGAGATCGATCGCTTGGCACGCGAGGCACAGGACAAGCGCGATGACTTGCGAAGCAAGTTTGAGGAGCATGTGATTGGGCTGCGTCGTCAGCTCGCGGTGATGATCGATTTGCAGACGATGTTGACGCCGTTCGTGGTTCCGCCGGTGAAGCAAGGCGACAAGTGGGCCCCGATTGTCGAGAATGCTCGCGGCGAGTTCAGCGCAGCGGCCCGCGAGCGCGAGGCGGGTAAGACCTGGCTAGCGATGATGAACGCGCTACGGGACGATAAGCCCGAGGCATTCAACAGTGCATTGGCTGACCACCTGAAACTTAAGCAAGAGTTCGTCCCGGGTAAGGCGCGCAAGGCTGCATTCGAGCAGGGCTACAACCGGTTTGCGCCGTTTGCCAAGGGCATCGCACTGTACATCCTTGCGGGGCTGTTGGGCTTGTTTGCGATGCTGCTTCGGCCGATCCTGCCAAAGTCTGGCTACACCGCGCTGTGGCGGTCGGGGATGGGCATCTTGTTGGTGGTGTTCGTGCTGCACACCGCGGCGCTGGTGATCCGTATCTGGTTGCAGGGCCGACCGCCGGTGACGAACCTTTATTCCTCGGCCGTGTTCATCGGCTGGGGTATCGTTGGCGGCGCGATCGTCCTCGAGAAAATCACCAAGCTCGGTGTCGCGTCACTGGCCGCATCGACCGCAGGCGTCTCGACGCTCATCGTTGCGCACCACCTGTCTAAAGACGGCGACACGATGGGCGTCATGCAGGCCGTGCTCGACTCGAACTTCTGGCTGGGCACCCACGTGATCACGATCACGCTGGGCTACTCGGCGACGTTCCTGGCGGGCTTCATCGCGCTGCTGTATATCCTCTTTGGTATGTGTACGCCGCTGCTGGACCGGAAGATGGCCCGGGCGATGGCGGGCATGGTCTACGCGGTGATCTGTTTTGCGATCCTGTTCAGCTTTGTCGGCACAGTCCTAGGCGGGATCTGGGCGGACCAATCCTGGGGCCGGTTCTGGGGCTGGGACCCGAAAGAAAACGGCGCGATCCTGATCGTACTGATCCACGCGATCATCCTTCACGCCCGATGGGGTCACCTCGTCAAGGAACGCGGGCTCATGGTCCTGGCGATCAGCGGCAACATCATCACGGCCTGGTCGTGGTTTGGCACCAACCTCTTGGGCGTCGGCCTGCACAGCTACGGCTTTATGGACGGCGCGATGATCACACTTGCACTTTTCGTCGCCAGTCAGATGCTCATTATGGCCGCGGCGATGATGGTCCCCACGCACCTGTGGTGGAGCTTCCGTAAGCCAAAGAAGAAAACGCCCAACAGCGCGGTCGCGGCGGCGGCACCGGCGTAATGCTGCTCGCTTGCCAGCGCCGCTAATCTGAGCGGGTTACCTATTGGCCTCTGTTGCGGGTGATGGCGCTTTCTTGCCGACACTAGGCGTAATCTTTGTGCCGTAATGGCGTCGCCATGAAATGTTGGGGTTTTACGTTGGTCCCCGGCATGTCTGGCCGTAAAATCTTCTCATCGCCATTCTGCGATTGAAAGGCCGTTTTTGATGAAGGACAAGCATTCCCGTTCTGCCGCGTTTACGCCTTGTGGATGTGATGACCACGCGATGCGGCCCTCTCGCCGAGATTTTATGTACGCCGGCCTGATCGGCGGGCTGGGGCTGACGCTGCCCGGGCTCTTTGAGATGCAGGCCCTGGCAGAGCAAAAAGACTACGCACTGAAAAAAGCCGAGTGCGACAGCGTGATCCACATTTTCCTGCCCGGCGGGATGGCGGCTCAGGAGACGTTGGACCCCAAGCCTCTCGCGCCATCGCAGTACCGCGGCCCGTTCTCGCCGATCGACACAAACGTGACCGGGATTCAGCTTGGCTCGTTGATGAAGAACACCGCCAAGGTCGCGGACAAGATCTCGATCATCCGCTCCATGACCCATGGCGAGGCCGCACATGAACGCGGTACGCACAATATGTTCACCGGCTACCGCCCAAGCCCAGCGGTCAAGTACCCGTCGTTCGGCTCGGTTGTGTCGCATGAATTGGGCGCCAACGGCGAGCTACCGCCTTACGTCTGCGTCCCCCGTCAGCCCAACGAGTTTGCGGGCAGCGGCTACCTCTCCAATAAGTTCGGGCCTTTCTCGATTGGCGACGAGCCGGGCAAAGAAAACTTCAAAGTGCGCGACTTGTCGCTGCCCGACGATATCGACCACAAGCGTTTTGCTCGTCGCCAGGCGATGTTGGACGCGGTAGACGATCACTTCCGGTCGCTTGAGTCGTCTGATGCGTTGGATGCGATGGACGAGTTTTACAGCCGGGCGTACACGATGATCTCGTCGACCAAGGCGCGTGAGGCGTTTAACCTGCGGGCTGAGCCCGAGGCGGTACGCAAGAAATATGGCGAGAACCCCGCGGGGATGCGCATGCTGCTGGCTCGGCGTTTGGCCGAGGCGGGCGTGCGGTTCGTCTCGACGACGATGGGCGGCTGGGACCACCACCAGAACATCCAGCAGGCGATGACCAATCAGCTGCCACAGCTTGATCAGGCTTATGCCGCGCTGATCAGCGATTTGGATGAGCGTGGGATGCTGGACCGGACGATGGTGATGTTGACGACCGAGTTTGGCCGAACGCCGAAGATCAATCAGGACGGCGGGCGGGACCACTTCCCGCGCGTGTTCTCGGTGGCAATGGCCGGCGGCGGATTCAAGGGCGGGCTTGTCTATGGCGAGTCGGACGCGACCTCGACCGCAGTCGCGGACAAGCCGGTGAGCCACGCCGACCTGGCGACCACGGTGTACAACCAACTCGGCATCGTCGCGGACAAGGAACTGATGGCCCCCGGCGATCGGCCCATCGAGATCGTCGACGGCGGCAAGGTGCTCAGCGAGACGCTCGAGCGCGAGGCGTAAGCACTCTTTTTTGAATCGCCACACGGAAAGCCCGCCATGGGAATGACCCGCTT
>JARFRI010000218.1 GCA_029287335.1 Phycisphaera sp.
ATCATCGACTTGGGGCTAGATAAAAAAGAAGTCGACAAGAAGGTCAAGCTCGGCGACATGGTCGTCATCAACGCACCGGTCTATCACATGGGCGACTACATGGTCAGCCAGGCGATGGACAACCGCATCGCCTGCTGGGTCGCGATCGAAGCGATGAAGAAGATTAAGAACCACGACTGCGAGATCCACTGCGTGTTCACCGTCCAAGAAGAGGTCGGCCTGCGCGGCGCGGTTGCCTCCACGCACACCATCCAGCCCGACATCGGCATCGGCATCGACATCACGCTGGCCTGCGATACGCCCGGCGTCCCCGAGATCGATCACGTCACCAAGCTCGGCGGCGGTGCGTCGATCGTCGTCATGGATAGCTCGGTCATCGCGGACTACGACATGGTCGAAGACTTCGAGGCCCTGGCCAAGAAGCACAAGATCAAGGCCCAGCGCGCCATCATGGCCCGCGGCGGGACCGACACCGGCGGCATCCAACGCACCTCCGGCGGCTGCAAGGCCATGACCCTCGGCGTCCCGGGCCGATACGTCCACACCGTCACCGAGATGTGCCACAAGGGCGACCTCGAAGCGTGTCGGGACCTGCTGGCGAAGTATCTGGAGAGCGTCAAGTAAACGCCAAACCACAACCAAGGATTCGTCTATGCGTATCGTGCTGTCAATCTGCCTCGTCATCATTTTTTGCTTTTCGACAGGCTGCGTGAATACCACACAATCGCCGAAGACTGATCCATATGCCCTGCCCAATATCGTCATCATTTACACCGATGACTTGGGCTTCGGCGATCTGTCTTGTTACAACGCCGAGTCGAAATACAAGACGCCGCGTATCGACCAGTTAGCGGCAGAGGGCATCCGCTTTACCGATGCGCACAGCCCATCGACGATCTGCTCGCCCTCGCGGTACGGGCTCTTCTCCGGCCAGCAGATCTATCGCGCCACCGGCCGAGGTGGCGGCGCGTTCGAAGGACCAAGCGGCCCAAGCTACCTTCGGCCCGGTACCCTGACGCTCGGCGACATACTCAAAGAGCAAGGCTACCGCACCGGCATCTTCGGCAAGTGGCACGTCGGACTGAGCTGGTTCGATAAAGACGGTAAACGGCTTGGTGGCGGATTCAAAAACACCGAACTCATCGACTACGAAAAGTCGACCCCGCTCATCGACGGTCCACAGGCCCGGGGCTTTGACGAATCCTTCATCACGCCCAACTGCCCAACCACCGACCCGCTGTACTGCTACATCGAAAACGGTATGGTTCTTGAGCCCGCCGATCGCCGCCACGACCGCAGCGCACTGCCCAACCTCGGCGGCAAGTGGCGGTGGGATAATGACGAGGGCATGCGGCCAGAGAATTACACGTTCGTCGGCGCCGATCAGTTGTTCTACGACAAGATGAAGGCCTTTGTTGTTGACCACGAAAGTAAGCAACCTGAGCAGCCTTTCCTTGCCGTGCTGTCGACTCAGATCGCACACGCACCGGTATTAACTGAAGAGAAATACCGCGGGCTGACCGATGCCGGGCCGCGCGGAGACTTCTTGCTTGAACTCGACGCGATCGTCGGGCAAGTCATGGACCTGCTTGAAGAGATGGGTATTGATGACAACACGATCGTTATGTTCAACGCGGACAACGGTCCCGAAACACTGCACACCATCTGGATGCGGCAGGACTATGACCACGATGCCGCTGGCGGGTGGCGTGGGATGAAACGCGACGGATGGGAAGGCGGTCACCGCGTGCCGTTCATGGTCCGCTGGCCCTCACGTATCCCGGCCGGACAGGTCAGCGAGCAGATGACCAACACAACAGACATCATGGCGACGCTCGCTTCGGTGACCGGGTACACCCTACCCGACGAGGCGGCGACCGACAGCTTCGACATGCTGCCCGCCATGATCGGCACACAACCCGAAGGCGAATCGATCCGGCCGCACCTGCTCACACAAAGTTTCCGCGGCGAGTTCCAGCTCCGAGTCGGCGACTGGAAGTATCTTGACCACATGGGTTCGGGTGGAAACGACTATGTGAAGTCTCCAAGCATGCAGCCTTTCGCCTTGCCCGAGAAAGAGCCCGATGCGACCGGCCAACTCTATCACCTCGGCAAAGACCCGGGCGAAACGACGAACCTCTTCTTCAAAGAAGCGGAGCGTCGTAAGCAGATGCAGGCTTTGCTAGAACAGTTGAGGGGAAAAAGCGGGCGCAGCGCCCCGACCGGACGCGTTCCAATCGGGGTCGAGAACATTCCCGTGATTGAACCTTGATATTGCTTTGTAGGTCGTAGTATTGTTTCTGGCCTGGCCACATCGCTATGACATTGAAAGCCTAGGAGCATTGCATGCACATCCGGTTTATCGCACTATTGACCCTATTTGTCTTCTTGAACCACGCGGTTAGCGCGGAAGCCGATCGCCCGCCGAACATCGTTGTGATTCTTGCGGACGACCTGGGCTGCCGTGACTTGGCCATGTACGACGGGTGGGTCAAGACGCCGCACCTTGAGCAGATGGCTCAACAGGGGATGCGCTTCACCGACTTCCACACCAACTCTTCGGTGTGTAGCCCGACGCGCGTGGCCTTCCTTAGCGGGCGATACCAGCAGCGGCTGGGCGTTGTTGATGTCATCGTTGGGTCACGCGAACCCGATCAAGGCCTGCGCCCCACCACACCGACCATCCCACGCGTCTTCAAAGACAACGGCTACGCCACCGCCCTCTTTGGCAAATGGCACTGCGGCCACCAAGACGAATACAACCCCGTCCACCACGGCTTTGATGAATTCGTCGGCTTTCTCAACGGCGGCAGTGATTTTCATCAGCACGGCGGCTGGCGCGTCGGCCTGGAAAAACAAGATGTGCCCGGCTACACCACGCACATCATCACCGATCGCAGTGTTGATTTCATGAAGCGAAATCAGGACAAACCGTTTTTCTTATACGTCTCGCACGCAGCCGTTCACAACCCCTACCAAACGATTGACGATACACCCGAGAGCCGAGTGCCCGGCACAAAATGGCATGCGGTCAACGATACGAACCGCGCCAAATACAAGTGGATGCTAGAAGACTTGGACAAGGGCGTGGGCGAGATTCTCGATACACTCAAGGCCCTTGATCTCGCTGAGAACACGTTGGTCTTTTTCTTCTCCGACAATGGCGCGGTAGGGATGGCCCCTAAACCATTCTGGAAACAGCGCGGCGGAAAGTTCAGCCAATACGAAGGCGGGCACCGGGTCCCCGCGGTCGCCTGGTGGCCCAGCAAGATCAAGCCGGGGTCTGTCTCCGACGAATTGATCATCGGCTTTGATCTCTTTGCGACCTTTACCGATATCGCGGAAATCACCGAAGGCGTACCCAGTAACCTAGACGGGATCAGCGTCAAGGATCATCTACTCAAACAGGATGATGTCACCAAACGAGACATCTTCTTTGGCTACGAGCCTAAGCTCGGCACCGCGATGCGCCGCGGGCAGTGGAAGATGATCGTCAAAGAAGACAATGTCCAGCTTTACGATCTCGAAGCGGACCGGCTGGAAGCCAAAAACCTCGCCGAGCAACACCCCGAGCGCGTCAAGTCGATGCGCAAAGCGATCGAGCACTTTAAGAAGACAGTGACGCCGGGCTCATAGTGCTTACGCGATTAGACCTCGCGCTGCCGAGCGTCACATCTCGCCGTATTTTCCCATGCGTGGATAGTTACAAATCAAGTTTCGCTCGCAGTCGGCTTTGTCGATCACCCCCGTCTCGCCCCGTGCATGAACTCGATGATGTTCACGGTTCGATCTTCGTCGTTGACCGTGTAGAAGACGAGATAATTGCCGTAGTTGGCTTTTCGGGTGAGCGTGCCCATCTCGTTGCTGATGTACTCATCGATCGGGAACCGCTTGGGTATCTCATCAAGGCCGTCGAGCAATACATAGAGTTGATCGCACCAAGAAGCGATTGTTTCGGTACTGATACGCATCCCAAAAGGTATTGATGCGTTTCAAAGCACCGGGCGGAAGCCAGGTGCAACCATCTGATACTGCTCGTCACCTCCCAATAATGGATACGGTGGCTGCTCCGGGCTTCCGGGCCTTTTGCGCCACGGCTGTAAGACTTGCGCCACGGCGCAGTTGCGTCCATCCTAGGTCACTTCTCACGGAGACCTAAGATGGAACGCGAACTATTTACGAATTTAATGGA
>JARFRI010000302.1 GCA_029287335.1 Phycisphaera sp.
TACGTCACCAAGCGCTACGAAGAAGAATCCAACCTACGCTGCACGATGCTCGTCGATGCCTCGCGGTCGATGCAGTACGCGGGCAAAGAAGCGCAGGACGGCCGAAGCAAGTTTGAAACCGCCTCGACCATCGCTGCGTGCATGATGCAGCTCTTGATGAAACAGCGCGACTCCGTCGGCTTGATCACGATCGACACCAAGCCCCGCGCGGTGCTCCAACCCAAAGGCACCAGCCGACAAGCGGCTCAGATTCTCGACACCCTCGAGTCCACCAAGCCCGGCGGCGAGACGGACCTGGGCCCGGTCATCGTCCGCGCGGCCGACCAACTCAAACGACGCGGCATGGTGGTCGTGCTCTCGGACCTGCTCTGCTACCTGGAAACGCTGTACGAATCGCTTGGCAAGCTGCAGCACAACGGCCACGAGGTCATCGTCATGCACATCCTCGATGGCGAGGAGATCGACCTGCCCTTCAACGACTCGATCATCTTCAAAGACATCGAAGGCAGCGAAGAAATCTTCGGCGAGCCCTGGGCTTTCCGCAAGGCCTACCAAAAAGCGATGAACGAGTTCACCGAGAACGTCACCAGCCGATGCCTATCGCGCGGGATCGATCACGTGTTGATCCGCACCGACCAGGACCTTGGTCAGACACTGGCGCAGTACCTGCACCGCCGTCAGCGCATGGCCGCGACCGGCGGCGGCCGAGCACGCACCGGGGGGTCGGTGGTATGAGGTCAATTCAATTATTCCGCTCCAATTTGGGTGCCACACAACTTGCTTCAGCAAGCTGTGTGCGTATGACCCATGATGAATCCAGGATGATTCGCACACAGCAGCCCTTCGGGCAGTTGTGTGGCACCCGAAAACGATTGATTCGCGGGGGTGTTGCTTGCCTTTCCTAGCCCCCCTGTTGCTGTTCGGCGCGTTGTTCGCTGCGGCGCCGATCATCATCCACCTGCTCAACCGCCGGCAGTTCAAGCTGGTCGAGTGGGCGCCGATGGAGTACCTCAAGCTCACACTGCGCACCAATCGCCGTCGGCTACAACTCGAGCAGTGGATCCTGCTTGCGATCCGCACGCTGTTGATTTTGATTCTGATCTTCGCGGTCGCTCGGCCCTTCCTCTCGGGCAACACCGCGGCTGCGTGGCTGAGCCTTGGCGGACGCACCAGTCGGGTGATCCTGATTGACGACTCACTGTCGATGGGCCTGCTTGCGGCGGGTGAGAGTTCGTTCCAGCGCTCTGCCGAACAGGCTGCATCGCTGATCGAATCGCTTGGTACGCAGGACAACCTGACGGTGGTCACGACGTCATCGATCAATACGCCGATGAGCCGGGACGCGGCGCTGACGCAGCTTGAGGCCAACGACTTGGCCAGCCGGGTGCGTCAACTTGAGCCTGTGCAGTCCGCGAACAACTGGTCGGCGACGCTCAGCGAATTGGCCGACCTGTTAGAAGGCACCGCCAACAGTTCCAAAGAGGTGCGCATCTTCACCGACCAGCGCGCTGCGGGCTGGTCTGCCGATGCCGCGGAACAAGCCGCCAAGCTCGAGGCGATGGGTGTCAAGGTCGTGATCGTCAAGGTCGGCCAAGGCTCAACCGGTAACGCATCACTCACCGAATTGACACCAACCTCCGGCGTCGCGCTGGCTAACACGCCCATCGAGTTCGTCGCCACCATCGACACCGACGGCGACCCGCAGTTCAAAGTCGATTACGCCACGCTCTCGATTGATGGCGTCGAGTCGCCCATCAAGCTGCCCGAGATCGCGCCGGGACAAAGCGGCGTCGAGCTGCGTCTGTCACACACCTTCGACGAGCCGGGCCAGCACACCATTGAGCTGCGCCTGCCCGACGACGCCTTGCCCGGCGACAACAGTCGATCGCAGATCATCAATGTTGCCGAGTCGGTGCGCGTGCTGCTGGTCGATGGCGAGCCAGGCATTGCGGCGCGTGACAGCGAGGTCTTCTTCCTGGCTCAATTGCTCTACAGCGGTAGCACGCCGATCCGGACGACGGTGTTGCCTGACTCGGAGTGGTTCGAGCAGCCGACGGTCGGCAACTACGACCTCGTGGTGCTAGCCAACGTCGAGAAGATTCCGCCGCGCCGAGCCGAGCAGCTTAAGGCGATGGTCGAGGCGGGCTCGGGGCTGATTATCTTCACCGGCGATCAGGTCGACCCCACCGCCTACAACAGCGAGCTCTACGACAACGGCAACGGCCTGCTGCCCGCGAAGATCGAACTTGGCGAAGCGATGGAGGTCGAGGGGCTGATCCTTGAACAGATCGACAACCACCCGATGCCTGTGTTGCAGCAGCTTTATCTGGATAAGCCGGCCTTGCTGGCACGCACCTCGCCACGCAAGGTGGCGCGGGTGATCCTGCCGAGCGAGGACGACCGCAACGACACGCGCGTGCTGGCACGCTGGAACGCACAGGGCCAGCCGCCGGCCGCGATTGAAAAGCGTTTCGGTAAGGGACGCGTGGTGCTGTTGACCGTGACCGCCGACCGCGACTGGAGCGACTGGCCGACGGAGGCGAGCTACTTCATCGGCGTGCGAGAGCTGGCACTTTCGATTGCAGGCGTGAGTGACGCAACGGGCAACCTGACCGCGGGCCAGACGCTGCGTCAGCGGGTGAGCGTGAGCAACCCACCGAGCCGAGCCGACGTTCTTGTGCCGGGCACGGAACAGACGATTGCCGCGACGATTGATCGCAGCGACAGCAAACAGCCGCAGATCGTTTACGCCAACACGCACCGTGCCGGCCTCTACACGATGAGCTGGGATGTGCCCGGGCGTGACGAGCTGAGCACCAAGCGATTTGCGCTGAGCCCGGACATCCGCGAGAGCGATCTTCGCCAACTGTCTGAAGAAGAATTAACGCAGTTGCTGCCGGGCGTGGACCTGACGCTGGTTGATGCGAGCGACCCGGGATCGACCGGCGCGACGCGAGAGATCTGGCGGACGCTTGCGATGTTGTTACTGGGTTTTGTTGTATTCGAGAGCGCGTTCGCCGCGTGGGTGGGCAGGGAACACTAAGCGATGAGCGATGCGTTTTACTGGTTATTAGGTGTCGAGCCCGAAGAGTGGGCCGAGGAAGGGACCTGGTCCCTGCAGTGGCTTGGCGCGCCGCGCGGGGGCGA
>JARFRI010000345.1 GCA_029287335.1 Phycisphaera sp.
TCGCTTTCGTAATAGTTCCGCAGCACGGGCACCGCATTGGGGCCAAGGCCTTTCCACGCCAGCGCGACGGCATCGGCCCGCTCTTTGGGCTCAGCGACCAAGGCCTGGGCCAACGCTTCGGCCTGCGGCTTAATAAAGGCCGGCGATGGGTCGAGATAAAGGTGCTCGATCAGCTCAAGCAGCTTGGCGGGCTGACTCGAAAAACGCTTGGGCACATTGATCTCGATCAGGCCATCGGTCTTGGCAACCGCCGTCTTCAAGTTGTCTCTATCCCCCGCTTCGAACCGTGCGTTGATCCGTTCGGCGATCGCGTTGGAGATCCGGTAGCTCGGCTGGTTAAGCACGAACTGGACCATCTGCGACTGCAGCACCGTCCCGCCGTTGACCACGACCGCGCGGCGGAGGAACTCGGTCCCCGCCTCGGCGGCATCGGTGACGGGGTTAACGAACAACTCGCCATAGGCCGCAGCCTGGGGCTCGGTGAAAATCAGGCTCTGGTCCAGCCCGGTGATCGACATCCGCGTGGGCCAGAACAATCGGCCACCGGCCATGGACGTCGAGGTCTGGTCGATCATCGTGACCAGCACGTCGAACTTACTGCCACGCACCGCGCCCGGCGGGATCAGGCCCTCGACCGCGACGACCGACGAGCCCAGGTCGGCCATGACGCGCTCGGGCCCGAAGCGTTCGGTGCCGAAGGCGACCGAGCCGAGGTTGTTCTGGAGCATCTCGTTGACCAGCCACTGTCGTAGGAACCCGGGCACTTCGTTGGAGCCGGTGCCGTTGAGATCGACGACCATGCCGTAGCCGCCGACGTATCGGGGCTGGTTGTTGAGGAACGCGCCGTAGGACCCGATGGACCCGCGAAGGTACTTCGGGCCGGAGAACGTGTTGGCCGCTTCGTTGGCGCCCTGGCTCTCGTAGTCGCTCTCGGTGGACGCGCATGCGACGATGCAAAGCGTCAAGAGCAGCAGGCAAAGCAGCGACCCGGTTCGTCGGGTCAACATCAGTGGGCGTTGTTTCATCATGGGCGGTCACGGGCAGGCGGGTCGATCCAAACTCTATTGTCGCTCACCAACGGGCGTGGTCAAGCGCTGGTCGCGCGTTTTCGCCTAGAAAAGTAGTGGCATACAACGATTGGATGATGCCGACCCACGTCTGTGGCGCTGCTACACTGATCCGATGGATGCTGATATCGAACGAACGCTGCTGTCCGCCGACCAGATCGCCAAGCGACTTGACAGCCTGGCCCAACAGATCGTCACGGACATCGAAGCGGCCACCGGCTTGTCTGACCCCGAGCACCCCCACAACACGCTAACCATCATCCCCATCATGACCGGGAGCATCATCTTCGTGGCCGACCTGGTCCGCCGTCTGCCTCTGCGCATGCGCATCTACCCCATGTCCGCGTCGTCGTACCCGGGCACCGCGACCACCACCCAGGGCATCACGCTCAGCTTCGGCGACCGCGTCCCCTCCGAACTCGGCGGTCAGCACGTATTGCTCATCGACGACATCCTCGACTCCGGCTCAACGCTCCGTGCCGTGACCGACGAACTCAACAAGCGCGGCCCGGATACGCTGCATACCTGCGTCTTGTTGCGCAAGCAGCGCGACCAGGCCATGAGCTTCCCGATCGATTATGTCGCCTTTGATATCCCCGACGAGTTCGTCGTCGGCTACGGGCTGGACTACGACGACCAGTACCGCAACCTGCCCGAGATCGTCACGCTCAAGCCCGAGATCGCGCAGGGCTGACCGGTCCGCTACGCTATGCTCAGATTGCAGCGCGATGGCTCAACACCCCCATCACAACACGGACGCCCACGCCAAGCCCGCGAAGCAGCACGCGCTGGCCGCGGTTGATGCGACCGATGCCGCCGAGGCCGAACCAGCGCTGGCCCGCGCCAACGCGATGCTGCCCGCCGAGCTGCTCCAGCCCGGCGAGATCATCATCCTCCTCATCAAGCCAAGCCCGCTCTATATCCTCCTTGTCCCGATGCGCTTTATCGCGGTCGTCCTGCTCTGCACACTGCTCACCGCCCAGCTCCAAACGCGCGGGTTCGACCTCGGACTGGACCCGCACGAAATCATCATCGTCGCGATGGGCGTCATCGGCGTCCGCCTGTTCTGGCAGATGCTCGACTGGCTCAGCCAGGTCTACGTCCTCACCGACCAACGCATCATCCGCGTCATGGGCGTCCTGAATGTCCAGGTCTTCGAGTGCCCGCTGCAGAAGATCCAGCAGACCGACCTGATCCTGCCGCTGATCCAAAGGTTGTTCTGGCTGGGGTCCATCGGCTTCGCCACCGCCGGCACCGCGGCGCACGAGGCGTACTGGCTGATGGTCGCGCGGCCGCTGGAAGTCCACAACAAGATCGTCCAAACGCTGCGGCGGTATCGGCGCTAAAGCCGCTTGCGGCTTAGCAATCAACACGATTGTTGGTGGACCAAGTGCTAAGCCGCAAGCGGCTTAAAGGCGCTGACGCACACTCGCCGCGTGGCCGTCTAAACCCTCGGCGTGGGCCATCGTGGCGATATGATCGATGACGCGCTTTGGGATGCCGTTGGGGTAGGCGACGGTGCCAGCGCGCTTCATGAACGTGTAGCAGCTCACGCCGCTGGCGAATCGGCCGGTGGTGTAGGTGGGCAGCGTATGGATTGGGCCGGCGTAGTAGTCGCCGCTTGCCACAGTCGTGTTGCCTAAGAAGACTTCGCCGCCGTGCTGGATGGTTTGCAGGAACGCCTGGGGATCAGCGACCGCGAGGTTGACGTGCTCGGCGGCGAAGACATCGACCCACTTGGCCGCATCCGCTTCGTCTTTCACGAGCACCGCGAATGACGCGTCTTTGAACGATGCTTCAATCGCATCACGCCGGCCCCGGAACGCCAACTGCGCCTGGATGACCGTGGTGATACGTTCGATCACTGCGCGGTCCCATGCGATCAGGAAGCACTTGCCCGGGTCGTGCTCGGCCTGGGCGATCAGGTCCGCCGCGACGGCTTCGACATTGCAGGT
>JARFRI010000358.1 GCA_029287335.1 Phycisphaera sp.
GCCGATGTTGATGGAGGCCTGGGTGAAGATCATGCCCGCGAAGCCGACGCAAGTGATGCGCGCAAAGGGGTCCTTGGAGCGTGCGGCGACGAGGAGGATGGAGACGACGAGCACGCCATAGAGCGCCATGGTGCCCAGGCCGCCTAGGATGCCCCAGCGGTTGACGATGACGGGGAAGATCATGTCGTTGTAATCGAAGGGCAGGTCGTTATAGTCGATGATGGTCGAGGCACGTTCCTTGCCGTACCCCGTTGCGCCGCCGGCGGCGACCATGCGTATCGCGACGCGTTGTTGATAGCCCTCGCTCTGGGCCATGCGATCGTCGCCCTTCCACTCAAAATACATCGACTCGATACGGGCACGCTGGTGGTCCTTGAGCAATTGCATCGAGTCGGGCGCGTAGAGTACGACAACGACATTGATCGCGACGAGGAAGATGCCGATCCCTAATAGCGCACTGAGATGTCGGAGCTTGGCTCCTGCCGCGACGAGCATGACAAAGAGCGTTGGTGCAAAGAGCAACGCCGAGCCGAGGTCCGGCTCTTTCAGGATCAAGATCACCGGCACAAACATGATCGCAAACGGCACGAGCAGCCCGATGAGTGAGCGATGGTTCTGCCGGAATCGCAGATACCAAGCCAGTGCAAGCACAAAGCCGACCTTCGCCATCTCCGAGGGCTGAAACGACATGAAGCCTAAGTTGATCCATGCCGTCGACCCATTACGGACCGGCACGATCGATCGCGGCACGCCCGGCATGATCACAAAGATCAAAAGCAAAAGCGCAATGGCCATGACCGGATAGGCCATGTGCCCGATCCATCGCGGGCTGGGGATCATCATCAGCACCATCGCGACCAGCGCAACGGGTAGCCATCGCGACGTCTGGACATTGGCGTGGCCTGGCGAGACAGTTTCGATTGCACTGCTACCCAGCCAGGCCAGGATCAACGCGGCAATCAAGGCGTACCATCCTGCGTGCGGCCGAAGCAGCATCCGCAAGACTTGGCCGGATTGCCGGATCATCGGGTTCATCGTGTCGGAGGCCAGTCCAGGTATTGGTGTCGCTTCAGGGCATGGATAATCTGGTTCACGATCGGCCCGGCGATCTGGCCGCCCGAGCCCGCATACTCGACGACACAGGCGATCGCATGCGTCGGCTGCGAAGCGCCTTCGGGCTGAACGAGCGCGATGACCCACGCATGATCGCGGAGTGAGCGCTCGATTTCGTCGTCCTGTGGCTTCCCATCGCGGTTGTAGTCGATCCATCGGTACTTGCCGGGGTCGGCGGTGCCGGACTTGGCCATGACGCGAAGACCGGGCACGTTGAAGATCTCGGTACCGTTGAGCTCGGGGACATTGGGGTGACCCAGGTGATGAGTCGTACCTTGACGCGTCGTCGCGCTGAGGTACATGCCTTCAAGGGCCATCTCGCGGGCAGCGATCGTGATCGCTCGGTTGGGCTCACTTCGTTGGAGTGTTCGGTCTTCGGGGGTAACAACCAGCCGGGGCTGGCGATTCAGATCGCGCGCCGCCAGGCGCATGTAGGACGCCGCCGCTTGCAATGGGGTCCAAGCAACCGGGCCCTGTCCGATCGACATGAAGCAGACTTCGTTGTGTTCCAATTCACGACCGGGCGTCCCGACGGTTCCTGAGATCACTTCGGGCAGGCGAATCTGTGGCGCGACGCCCAGCCCGAAGCTGCGGTACCAATCGGGCAGCCGGTTCTTGCCAAATCGTTTAATTAGCCGCTCGGCCAAGATGCCAAAGAACGGGTTGGATGAGACTTGGATGGCGGTGACGCCATTGATCTCCCCGCGCAAGAGCGCATATTTCTTCCAGTACCAGTCGCGGAACACGGTGGGCTTGTCCGGCCAAAGAAACCCCGGCGTGTCAATCAATTCATTGCGGCCCAGCACCCCCTCCGATACCGCCGCGGCCTCGACCAAGGGCTTGACCGTCGAGCCCGGCTGATACGGCACAGCCACCGCGCGGTTGACCATCGGCTGGTTCACTAGGTCGTTCCACAGCAGTGCGCTGTCTTCAGCCAACAGGTCGCGCGGCGCATCAGGCATCGACACCGCCGCGAGCACATCGCCGGACGCGATATCGATCACCACTGCCGCCCCGTTGTACCGCTCACCCAGCCGTTCCTGCGGGTCATCCGTCTTCAGGTGCCAAGGCAGCACGGTCATCAACTCAAACTCGGGCGACATGATCGCCTGGACCTGTGCCTGCAAGCGGATATCGATCGACAGTACAACATCTCTCCCGCCACGCGGATCGATCTTGTGTGTTGTCTCGCCGGTGTCGCGGTTGATAATACGTAGGCCCCGCGAGCCGCGCAGCTCGGGTTCCATCGACTGCTCAATACCCGACCGGCCCAAGCGATCGCCATCGGCATAGCCGCGCAGGTCAATCGTCCCCGTGCGGTCGCGCATGGGCTTCTCGCCCACGTCTTCCTTCCACGCATCACGCATCAGCCCGATCAAGTGCAGCCCGACCCCTGCGACTTCGATCTCGATCGGTTCCTCGTCTGCCAAAGGCCCCGGCAGCGTGCTGCGATCCAGTTCAACCGTCATCCGGTCCAGCGGGTAACGACGAATCGTCGTCCGACGCAGTTCGACCATCGTCCAAGGCAGCGCCGATCGGGCCTGCTCATCCCCACTAAGCATCGCGCGCTTACCCTCATCGATAAAGTCCTCGACCAACAGCCGAAGCGTATCGGGTAAGTCTGAAATGAGGACGTGGTGCTGGGTCTCCGCCTCGATGGGCTTGGCGACTTGATCAAGGGGTACGGCCTCGCCGCGCTCGGCCGACTCCTGCTTCTGCCACTGCCGCCAGAGGTAATTCTGCATCTCGTGGATGCGCTGCACCGTTCGGCTGCGCCGCTCATTGAGTTCTGCGTAGCCGATGCCCGACAGCTCGCCGAGCGTGATGAACATGGCCTGGGCCTGCTGGTCGTATTCGCGCTGCATCGCCGCGACTTTTGCCTCGCGCTGGCCTTGGCTCATCTCACTCCACGCCAGCTTGTCCCGTGACGCATCGGCGTAAGCGTTTTTGTAGCCCCACTTACCCGTCAACAAATCGAAATGGACCGCCAGTTCCCAGCCCGGCTCGTCTTGAGCCAGGACCAGCCCATTACGGTCGACGATCGCGCCGCGCTTCGTCTCGACCATCTGCTGACGCTGCAGCTTCGACTCGGCCGTCTCTCGCGCTTCCTTGTGCGTGTCCCCGGTCGCGAGCATCGTCATCTGCGTGCCCAGCACCACCAGCACCACCAGCATCGCCGCGGTCAGCAGCAACAGCCTGCGGTGAAACATGCTTGGTAATAGATCTCGAACCGTCGATCGCATCAGGCCCATCCTTAGGCACATCGTCGGGGCAAAGCGGTCGCGCAC
>JARFRI010000371.1 GCA_029287335.1 Phycisphaera sp.
CCCGAGAAGAACAAGTTCATCGGCTTACCAGGCGCGTACCACGGCGACACCGCCGGCACCATGTCCGTCGGGTACAGCGACCTGTTTCACAAGCCCTTCCTGTCGATGGTGTTTGATGTGAAGAGTTTTCCGTCAGTCGACGCGCTGCGTTCGACCAGCTTTCATTCTCACAAGGCAGGAATTTGTGGAGCTGGAAACAGTCTTTGCAAGACATGTAGCGCAGAAATAGAGAGTTGCAAGCAATATTGGCCTAGCGAATGCGAATCGTTTAACAACACAGATGGATATTACTGTGTCGCAACGCTTAGAAAACTACTTGAAGAGCAAGCCGATCAGACCGCAGCCATCTGTATCGAACCCGTTATGCAAGGCGCTGCGGGTATGATCTGCCAACCGCCTGGGTTTGTTGCCGCCGTAGGGCACCTCGCAAAAGAGTATGACGTGTTACTGATCCTTGATGAGGTTGCAACAGGTTTTGGGCGGACCGGCCATATGTTCGCATTTGAGGCAGATGTTGAGCTATGCCAAAACGCTAAAGATAGAGACGACCTGTTCTTCACTGGCCCCGACATCCTCTGCCTCGCCAAGGGTATCACCGGCGGGTACCTCCCCCTCGCCGCGACCGTCACCACCGACAAAATCGAAGCCGCCTTCACCGGCGAACTGCACGAACGCAAGACCCTCTACCACGGCCACACCTACACCGGCAACCCCCTGGCCTGTGCCGCAGCGCTCGCCTCGCTCGAGCTCTTCAATCAGCCCACCGACGGCTCGCCCGATCTCATCACCCACACGAAGCGCGCTGCCGAGTTGATCGCTGGAAAACTCAATGCACTGCGTGGCGACCCCAACGTGCTGGACATCCGGCAGCGCGGCCTGATGGTCGGCATCGAACTGGGACAGCGCGACGAACAAGGCAACGTCGAGCCCTTCGACTTCGCTAAGCAGACTGGTAAGGCCGTGTGCGATGCGCTGCGAGCCGAGGGGATTCTTATCCGCCCGCTTGGCAACATCGTCGTATTGATGCCGCCGCCGGCCATGCCACTGACATTGATCGAAGAGCTGGTCGAAAAGACCATTGCCGCGATCCAGAGCCTATGATTTCGCTATGAAGCGCCTAAAAAAACTAATTAAGCCCCTCTCGATCCTCGCCCTGATCGCCTTTGGCATCACCGCTTGGTCCTGCACGCAAGGGCCGCGCATTAACGAGGCGCCGCTGCCCGAGGGCTGGCCCGAGTTGACGCCCGTCGATGAGATCCAGGTCAAGCAGTACCCCGTCTACCGCGCTGCGGTGATCGACGACGAAACCGACGGCAGCCAAAGCGGCATGTTCCGCCCGCTGTTTAACCACATCAAGCGTAAAGACATCGCCATGACCGCGCCCGTCGAGATGACCTACGACGGCGACAAGCAATCCTCGATGGCCTTCCTCTACCGCAACACCGAAATGGGCACCCCGGGAAGTGATGAAGCGGACAGCCGTGTCGAAGTAAGAGACATCTCCGAGCAAACCGCGGTGAGTATCGGCGTCCGCGGCCGCTACACCACTGAGCGATACAACAAGGCGTTGGACAAACTCAACGCCTGGCTCGATGAGCGTCAAGGCCAATGGCAAGCCGTTGGCGAGCCGCGCTTCCTTGGCTACAACAGCCCGTTCGTGCCTTGGTTCATGCGCTACGGCGAAGTGCAGATCCCCGTCGAGCCGACGGACGCAAACGAATGATCACACCTCACACCGCGCACCGATTGCGCGACTTATTTCCTTGCTATACAGTTGAATCTTGCATCTCTCACGTGATTGATTCTTTTCTATCGCACGACCCGATGCTTCCCTAGGCAGGATGCCCAGCGCAACATCTCATCGAACGACGCAAGAACATGGAGGTTCTTCACATGTCCAATTCACGTATCAATTTATTCTGGCTGATCATCTTTACGCTCACGCTGCCGATCGCGGTGGTGTTCTCGACGCATTTAGCGCGCAAGAGCTTTGAGCGCGTCAAGCTGGATGAGCAGACCGTCTACGTCAAGGGCTACGCCGAGTTACCGATCACTTCAGATCGCGCGGAATGGGCGACGCAGATCGTCGAACGAAACGCCGACCTCACACAGGCCTACGCCGCCTTGGAACGCAACCGCCTGACCTTGCTGCAGTACCTCGCCAGCCACGGCTTCGATCAGAACGTCGTCGCGCTCGGCCCGGTCGGCATCAGTGAACTCCGCAAGCGCGACGCCAAAGGCAACACCACCAACGACGTGGAGTACTTCGTCGTTCGACAACGCTTCTCCATCGCCTCAAACAACGTCCAATCCATCGCCAAAGCGGCACGCGGGGCCGGCGACCTGATCTCTGGCGGGATCAACCTCGACTCGGACTCACCGCAGTACCTCTACACCAAACTGGATGAAAAGAAACTCGAGATGCTCGAACAAGCCACCGGCAACGCGCGGGAACGCGCGATACGACTCGTCGGCGGATCGGGCGAAAACCTCGGCCCACTCCGCTCAGCCAGCCAAGGCGTCTTTCAGATCACCCCCGCCTTCTCGAACGAAGTCTCCGGCGGCGGCTACAACGACACGTCGTCCTTAGACAAAGTCATCAAGGCCGTCGTCACCATCGAGTACGCGATCCGCGAGCAATAGTGCAAGCAAGTTGTCGGGCCCGTGTTCCGGGCGGG
>JARFRI010000009.1 GCA_029287335.1 Phycisphaera sp.
GCTAAAGACCCTGCAAAAGAGGCCGCAGATGAGCTTCTTAACCGCGGGCTGGACCTGATCTTCAAACGGCTGGGGCGCGACAAAGACAAGCCGAAGCAGGAATAGCGAGTCGGTTACACTGAGAACATGGAATTGATACAAGTCAATCAGTTTGGTGGTCCGGAAGTACTCAAACTCATTTCGCAGCCCACGCCCAAGCCCGGGCCGATGGAGGTGCGCCTGCGTGTCACGAGTATCGGCTTGAACCATGCGGACCTGATGGGGCGCGAGGGTCAGTACAAAGCCTCGACTGGTGAGCCGCCGTTTGTCCCGGGCATCGAAGCGGGGGGGATCATCGAAGAGGTTGGTGGCGAGGTCGATGCATCACGCATCGGCGAGCGCGTCGTCGTCGCGCCGACGCTGCCTCGGCCAAACGCCGGGCCCCATGGTGGGACGTACCGCTCACACATCGTCATCGATGAATCGCAAGCACTACTCGCGCCCGACGCGCTGCCCAACGAACAACTCGGCGCGGTCTGGCTGCCGTACCTCACGGCCTGGGGTTGTCTGGCTTGGAAAGACCAGCTCAAGCCGGGCGCGGTCGTCGGCATCCCCGCCGCGTCCAGCAGCGTCGGACTCGCCGCAGCGCAGGTCGTCAAGGCGCTGGGCGGCACCGCGATCGGCCTGACCAGCTCGCCCAACAAAGCCCAGGCGATTCAATCGCTGACCACGTCGCGCTTCGATCACATCGTCGTTACCCACGATAAAGACGAGCAAGGCAACCGCACGATGCGGCCCTGGCACCGCGAGATCAAGCAGCTTACTGATGGCAAGGGTGTCGATGTCTACTTCGACCCCGTCGCGTCGGGTGAGTATCTCTCGGCCGAGGTACGCTCGCTGGCCAAGGGCGGACGCATCTATATCTACGGCCTGCTCGGTGACCCTGGCCCGGTCGACCTCTCGCCGATGATCATCAAAAACGCCTCGCTGCACGGCTGGGTGCTCGACGAGATCGTCCAGGCGGGAGACGCGCACTGGCACAAGGCATGCAGTGAGATCCTTCGACGGTTTATCAATCGGACCTTCGAGCAGCATCTATCGCGCGTGTATCCGTTGGCAGAGGTTCAACGTGCTCACGAAGAGATGGCCCAGGGCCGACACATCGGCAAGCTCGTGTTGGTGCCCTAGAATCCCGTCATGCAATACCGCCGATTCGGACGCACTGAAATCAACATGCCCGTTATCTCCACCGGTGGGATGCGCTATCAGGACGGCTGGACCGACAAACCGCTCAGCGAGGTCGACCCAAAGGTCCACGAGAATCTGGTCGCAACGATCGATCACTCGATCAAGGTCGGCATCAACCACATCGAAACCGCCCGCGGCTACGGTGTCAGCGAGCGCCAACTCGGCACCGTCCTGCCTAACTACCCGCGCGAGGAGTTGATCGTCCAGACCAAGATTGGCCCCGAGGACGATCCGGCACGCTTCACCGCGAACTTTATGGAGTCGCTGGACCGACTCAAGCTCGACCACGTCGAACTGCTCGCGATCCATGGCATCAATGACGACGAAACACTGAAGCAATCGATCCGCAAAGGCGGCTGCCTTGATGCCGCCCGCGCGTTGCAACGCAAGGGGTTGTGCAAGCACGTCGGCTTCTCGACGCACGGCCCACTGCGCATCATCCTCGACGCGATCCACGCCGACCCGCGTGATGCGCCGAGCGCGTTTGATTACGTCAACATCCACTGGTACTACATCTTCCGCCGCAACTGGCCGGCGATCGCGGCGGCGAATCGGCTGGACATGGGCGTGTTCATCATCAGCCCGTCGGACAAGGGTGGCAAGCTGTATGAGCCGTCTCCGGAGTGGGTGCAGGCGTGCGCGCCGATCCATCCGATGGTGTTTAATGATCTGTGGTGTCTGGCTCGGCCGGAGGTGCACACGCTGAGTTTGGGTGCGGCCAGGCCAAGCGATTACGACCTGCATGTTCAGGCGGTGGACCTGATGGATCGCACCGCCGAGTTGGTTCCGCCGATCGATGCGATGCTGACCGAGATGATGCGTGCGCGGACCGGGTTGGATCACCCCGAGGGCATGAACGCGGGCCTGCCCGAACCCGAGGACACGCCCGGCGGGCTGAACCTCGAAGTCATGCTCTGGCTAAGGCACCTGGCGGTGGGCTGGGGCATGGAGACCTACGGCAAGATGCGCTTTAACCTGCTGGGTAACGGCGGGCACTGGTTCCCCGGCGTCGCGGTCAACTCCAAAGAACAGATCGACCCCCGGAAGATTGCAGAAGCGGTAAAAGAGTCGCCGTATGCAGGTGTGATCCCTCAGCTTGTTGAAGAATCCTTCGATCGACTCGGCGGCGAGAAGGTCAAGCGGTTGAGTGAGAGCTAAACCGATTGTTCCTGGATGTGATAGGTCAGCGCGTTGTTCAGATCGATCAGCAGCCCGATATAGAGGAACAGGGTGTAGACCGCAGCGATCAGCATCAAGATCAACGTAATGCAGCCGATGATCGGCAGGACCAACAAGAACATCGACAGTTGCAATGCGATGTAGTAACCAAGCACTAGTCGCGCTCGCTCGGTGATCTGATCGAACTCAAGATACTTGGCGAGCTGAACAAAGAAGTAGAGGAAGAAGACGTTTGCGAGTGTGCCGATGACTTCACTGATCCAATCGTAGTCATACGACAGATCGCCCATATCGATCATCACGCTCATAACGATCGACGCGATGCTTAGGGCCATAGACACGATGAGGATCGGCCTGGCCTTACTTTCTTTGGGCGCGGTCAAACACAACAGTGCGCCGAGCGTGCTGCAGGCGATTGAGGCGTAGGCGATGATATCGATAACGAGGATGAAATCTAAACCCGCCAACCCCGCCGCGATCGGCAGCGGAACGATCGCAAAAAGCAGCAAGATCGAGATCAGGTTCAGCCAAAGCCCCACACGCACCCACTTCATGCCGGCCAGCTCGCGGCGCATGGCTTTCTTCTCTTCTTTGGGCAGCGGCGTGACCTCCGGGGCCTGGATCTTCTTGCCCTCGGCCATATTGAACCCGCAGTTCAGGCACAGCATCGCGCCCTCGCGGACGGGACTATTGCAGCTTGGGCACTTGCCGCCCTTGGCCGGCACGGCGTGGTGCTCGGGGCTGGCGGGGGTATCTGCCGCGGCGTCGAGGTCAAGATCGTAGGTGCTGTCTTCGCTGATCGGGTCGGGATTGATCGCGATGCCGACACCCGGCATCTCGGGGACGCGGAACTCGGTGCCGCACTGTTTGCAAGGCACGCGTCGGCCGATGAGTGAGGCCTGCCAGCGGTAGCCCTTCTCGCAGCCAGGACAGGTGACGCGTTGTTGCGGGTCGCTCATGGTGAATCAGTCGGCGGAATGATTTGACGCGGCGCGGTCGTCGTGTTCTGGATCGCACCCGTAGCGAGAAATTAATCGAGCGCGCTAGAGAAAGCATACATCGCCAAGTAAATGATAACGAAGAGCCCAACGACAGAGGCCAGGATGATCCACCCTTTATAGTCCTGCCATGAACGGGCGGCTTCGCTTTCTGCCGCGGCAATTCGTTGCTGCTCGCGGCGTGACGCTTTGGCCGCTTCGCTGATGTGGACGGCCGGTTCAGAGGTGTGCGACGCCTCTACGTCATCGGCGACAACTGGATCCTGAGCCGTATCAGTTGCTCCATACGGGTCGGCAGTCGGCGGCGGCGATGGGTCTTCTGCCTTGGGCACAGGCGGGCTTTTAAATGCAGGCGGCAGTTCCGGCTCGTCGTCCGGGTCCGTCGCCAGCTCATAGAGATCATCTTCTTCAGCATGCTTGGGCTGCGGTGCAGGTTGCTCGGCAAGGCCCAGGCCCGGCTGGTCGGGGATGATAAAGCTCTTGCCACACTGTTTGCACGGCACACTTCGTCCGGCCAGGTCGGCCTTCCACCGGTAGCTTTTGCTGCAACTGGGGCAGGTCACTTGCTCGCTGTCGGATGATGCCATGACGGGGCTCGCTATTTGAAAGGCTCGGCACGAATAGTAACACACACGCGGATCGCGTTGGTATGCTGATAGGCTCTTTGTTCCTCATGGATGAGTAGACGCTTATGGCCGTTCCCCTCTACGGATTGATCGAAAACAACCAGCCCCACCTGGCGGACTTCCGCGCCGCGTTTGCAGAGGTCGCCGAGTCGGGCCAGTTTATCCTGGGCCCTTGCGTGGCCGAGTTTGAAAAGCAGCTCGCGGCGTACTGCGGCGTCGATCACGCGATCGGCGTGGGCTCGGGTACCGATGCGTTGATGCTGACGCTCATGGCGTTGGGCGTCGGGCCGGGCGACGAGGTGATTACGTCACCGCTGTCATACGTGCATACGGCTGGCAGCATCGCAAGACTCGGCGCGACGCCGGTGTTCTGCGACGTCAACCCGCGTGTAGACAACGTCGCCATCGAATCGCTCGAGGCCTGCATCACCTACAAGACCAAGGCCATCGTCCCCGTCCACCTATACGGCCAGATGGCCAAGATGGACTTGATCATGGACTTGGCACGGGACCGCGGAATCAAGGTCCTTGAAGACGGTGATCAGGCGATCGGCGCCAAGTTCGGCGAGCATAAGGCCGGGTCGATGGGTGACGCGGGGATCTTCAGCTTCTTCCCCACCAAGAACCTCGCGGCGATCGGTGATGCCGGCGCGGTTGTGACCAACGACGCCGAGTTCGCCGCCAAGGTCCGCAAGATGCGCGTCCACGGTCTGGAGCCCGGCTACCGCGTCAAGCACCTGGGCGGTAACTTCCGTATCGACGCGATCCAGGCCAAGGCCCTGTCCATCAAGCTGCCGCACCTCGACGCGCAGACCGTGCGTCGAAGAGAGTTGGCCGACCGCTACAACCGCCACCTCGAAGACCTGCAAGTCTCTACCCCCGTCGAGGCGGACAAGCGCTACCACACGTACAACCAGTACACGATCCGCGTGCGGTCCGATGGCCGAGATGCGCTGATGGCTCACTTGGACGCGTGCGACATCGAGTCGCGGGTGTATTACCCCGTACCGCTGCACCTGCTGGAATGCTTTAAGTACCTGGGCTACCGCAAGGGCGAGTTCCCTGTTGCCGAGAAGGCGGCGGCCGAGGTCTTGGCGCTGCCCATCTTCCCGGAGATGACCAGTGCCCAGCAGGATGAGGTCGTCGAAGGCGTGCGGGAATACTTCCGCGCGGAATGATCGATCGTGATCAAGCCAAAGGATCGTTGGGCATGGCGACCAAGCAAGACACCCCCGAGCATGACGTCGAATTTGACGGCCGAGACGAGGGCTTTGATCAGCATGTCGACGATGGTGTTTCGCAAACCCAATTGACCGATCCATCTGCCGATGACTCGACGCCAATCGTTGATATCAGGGGCCTGTATAAATCCTTCGGCCCGACCAAGGTGCTCAAGGGTATCGACCTTGCCATCGAACGCGGCAAAACCACCGTCATCCTTGGCCCCTCCGGCACCGGCAAGAGCGTGCTGCTCAAACACATCGTCGGCCTGATCAAGCCCGACCATGGCGAGGTCTACGTCGATGGCACGCGCATCGATACCCTCAGCGAAATTGATCTCGTTTCGGTCCGCAAACGCATCGGCTACCTCTTTCAACTCGGTGCGCTGTTCGACTCGATGTCCGTCGCAGACAATGTCGCCTTCCCGCTGGTGGAGCACACCAGGATGGACGCCAGCGAGCGTGAGGCGAGCGTTCAGCGCGTGCTGGGGCTGGTTGGGCTCGATGGGGTCCAGGATAAAAACCCCGCCGCGTTGTCCGGCGGACAGCAGCGTCGGGTGGCGCTGGCCCGGGCGGTGGTGCTCGAGCCGAGCATGGTGCTGTATGATGAGCCGACGACCGGGTTGGACCCGGTGCGGGCGGATCTGATCAATGAGTTGATCCTGGCGTTGACGAAGAAGATGGGGATCACCAGCGTGGTCGTGACGCACGACCTGGTCAGCGCGAACAAGATCGCGGACCGGATGCTGCTGATGCACGAGGGGCGGATCATCTGCGATGGCAGCCCCGAGCAGGTGCGCGCCGCGGACAACGCCATCGTCCAGCGATTCATCCATGGTCAGGCCAATGAAGCAGACCTCGCCAACATCCGCCAAGCTTTTGATAAGACCGCGAGACCAAGCACAAACCCGTAGGCCAATAAAGTCATGGAACGACGCACCGCCAACCAGGAACGCAAGCGCAACATCGTCGTGGGCATCACCGCGATGGGCGGGTTGGTCGGCTTCATCGTGCTACTCATGGCCTTTGGCTACGCGCCCTCGTTCACACGGAGCCAGTACAGCGTGACGGTGTACTTGGAGAACGTCGCGGGCTTGCATGAGAGCAGCCGGGTGACCCTCTGGGGCCGGGAGGTCGGACAGGTCAAAGAGGTCGGCTTTGCCATGCCGGGTGACCCCAACCGTGCCTACGTCAAGCTGATGATCGATGACGAATTTGATGTGCCCAGTGATGCACAGGTCCGTGTCGAGACGCCGTTGTTTGGCGGCGGGCCTGTCATTGCATTGGTGGGCAGCTCGCTTGAAGCAATCGCGCTGACGAAGGATGGCAACGCGGTACTCACCAGCAGCAAAGTCGTCGACCCGTTGATGCAGCTTGAAGTGGTCAGCCGAGACCTGGCCGAGTTAAAGGAAACGTGGGTCGGTGTCGGCGAAAATATCAACATGCTGTTTGGTGTCGAAGGCGAGGGTGCCCCGTCGCTGCCCCGCGTGGTGATGGGGTTAGAAGAACGCCTCGCAGAGTTGCAGCGTGTCTTCGCTGGGGCGGAGAAGTGGCTGGGCGATGAGAAGCTACGCCAAGACATCACGCAGACCGCGGCGAATGCACGCGAGCTCAGCGAGACCTTAGAGAAGACGGTGACCTCGCTGGAAGATCGCTATCTCAAACTCGCGGACGCGGCGGAGCAGCGGCTGGCCACCGTCGATAAAACCCTTGATACCGCAGAAAAAACCATCAATGGTGCCGCCGCGAGCATCGGCGAGATCGAGCGAAACTACGTCGCGCTGGCAGACGACGCGGCGAAGGTTGTCTCCGTGATCGACAAGCTCGTGGCCAAGGCCGATTCAAAAGACAGCACCATCGGCCTGCTGCTCAGCGACCCACAGCTTTATCACAACCTGACGGACACGGCCGAGCGGATCAAGCTGATGACTGATGAGGCGCGTCTGCTGATTGAGAAGTGGAAGGCCGAGGGCCTGCCGATTCGTGTGTTTAATTAATCGGATAACAAGGTAAGCAGCAAGGCGGCGATGAAGTACGCGATCGTGATCATGGGTGGTGCAGCGGATCGGCCCGCTGAGGTGCTTGGTGATAAGACACCTCTGCAAGCGGTCAAGGCACCGGCGCTGTCGCGCATGGGGCAGGCCGGCCGGCTGGGTCAGGTACGCATGCTGCCCGACACCATCGAGCCGGGCGCGGACGCCGCGGTGATGTCGCTGCTGGGTTACGACCCGCTCAAACGCTATACCGGCCGAGCACCGTTGACCGCGGTCGGCCTGGGTATCGACGTGCCGCAAGGCGCCTGGGCGATGCACCTGTCGCTGATCGCCGCGCCCTCAGGCGACCTGGTGGCGTATGACGACGATGCGCTGCCCGCCGCAGAGGCGCAGACGCTGGTGCAAGAACTGCTGCCGCAGTTGGAGTTGCCCGGCGTCGTCGTACACCCCACCTCCGGCGCGATGCATCTGCTTATTGATCACGCCACGGATGGCGATGGCTACCGCGACTGGTCGCCCGTGGTCAGTGCGCCGCCGAGCATGGTGATGAACCGGTCGATCCGCGAGTTCCTACCCGTCGGCGAGACGCAAGGCGAGCGATTGCAACAACTCATTGCCCAAAGCGCTGTTGCCTTAGAAAACCACGAAATCAATCAGGCTCGCTTGGAGATGGACGAGACGCCGGTGACCCACCTCTGGCCATGGGCGTTGGGCCAGTTACCAACGCTCAAGCCCTGGCCCAAACGTTTCGGAAAGTCGGCGGTGCTGATTAGTCGGGACCCAGCGGTGCGTGGGCTGGCCCAGCTTGCGGGAGTAGATGTGATTGATCCGCCCGCCGGCGAATCGGTCGAGGGCGGCTTGATCCGAATGAGTAGCGACAGCGTGCAGGCCGTCGAGCAGTACGACCTGGTCATCGTCCATGCGGATGCGCCAGCCCTGGCCGGGTTGGATGGCAACGTGTCCGACAAGGTCGAAGCGATCCACCTGATCGACGAGCACGTCTTGCAACCTTTGGAGCACGCCCTGTCCGCTCGCGGCGAGCACCGCCTGATGTGTACGCCGCTGTATGCCGTACCCACCGACGACCGCACCGACGTCGCCACCCCGGTGCCCTTCGTCATCACCGGCTACAAAATGGCCGGCGTCGTCGAACGCCCCGTCACCGAACAAGCCGCCTCCACCTGCGATTTGCAAGTCGAGTTTGGGTATGAACTGATGGAGTTCTTTTTGAAGAGTGGCGTGCGCGGGTAATGCGTTACCGCCCCCAGCCGCTGGTTGTGGGCTCGCTCTTGCCTTTCCAATTGGCTTGGGTGCCGGTGGCCAGGAGCTGATTTAACTGGCGTTGGCCGAGTTTGACGCGCAGGATGACGCCTTCGTTTTCGTAGTTGCGCTCGAGGATGACCGCCCGTGTTTCCAGGAAGTTCAGGGTCTTGCCGTCGCTGTGGGGGATGGTCATTTCCAGCTCGCGGGTTTGGCCGCGGGAGGCTTCGCGGACGGTTTCGACGATCTTGTCGACGCCGATGCCGGTGACGGCACTGACCGGGACCGAGTCGGGGATCTCGCGGGTGAGCATCAAGACCTCGGCATTATTATCGAGCTTGTCGATCTTATTGAGCACGACCAGCCGCGGGTTGTCTTTGGCGCCGATGTCGTTGAGCACCTCGTTGACGGTGTCGTACATCCTTCGTGCGTTGGGGTCGGCGGCGTCGATGATGATGAGCAAGAGGTCGGCGTTGATCGCCTCCTCGAGCGTGGCTTTGAAAGATGCGACCAGGTGGTGGGGGAGGTTTCGGACGAAGCCGACGGTGTCGGAGAGCATGACCTCGTCGCCGTCGCCGAGCTTCCATTGCCTTGTTCGTGTGGAGAGCGTCGCGAAGAGTTTGTCGTCGGCATAGGCGCCGCCTTCGGTGACGGCATTAAAGAAGGTGGACTTGCCCGCGTTCGTGTAGCCGACGAGGCCGACGGTGAAGTGGTCGATGTTGCGTGCAGCGACCTCGCGTGTCTTGCGGGCCTGGACCTCGGCGATCTCGCGCCGCAGCTGGGTCTTCTTGCGTTGGACGATGCGGCGGTCGGTTTCGAGTTGTTGTTCGCCGGGCCCGCGTGTGCCGATGCCGGTGGGCGAGCCGCCGACGATGCGTTCGAGGTGCGACCACATCGCGCGGAGCCGCGGGTAGGTGTATTCGAGCTGGGCCAGTTCGACTTGCAATCGGGCCTCGGAGGTCTTGGCCCGGGCGGCGAAGATATCGAGGATCAGCTCGCTGCGGTCGAGGATTTTCACCTCGACGATCTCTTCGATCTTGGCCAGTTGCGATGGGCTCAGGTCGTTTTCAAAGAGGACGACGTCGGCGCCGTGGAACTGGACCATCTCCTTGAGTTCATGGACCTTGCCCTTGCCTAGGAACGTTGCCGAGTCGGGCTTGGACTTTTTCTGCATCAGCACATCGACCACCTCGGCCCCGGCCGTGTCGGCGAGCGCGCGGAGCTCGCCCAGCGGGTCGTGCGGGTCCAGCCCATTGTTGGGCAGGAGGACGCCGACGAGGACCGCTTTTTCCTGAGCGACGGATAGAGAATTTTCGCGTTTGCCGAGTTCCAAGGGGGTTGGTTTCCTTAGTGATGAACGAGACAGTGTAGCCGACGAAGCTTGATCGGCCGTGCCAAAACCTACACAACGCGAACTTGATTAGGAGCGTGGTTTTTTAACCGCGACGCGGCGTCGGGGCGATTGCTTGCGGACCCAGCTCACAAACTTAGCGATGTCGGGGTGCTTCAGGAGCGCGTCGATCGTGTTGTAGGCCGCTTCGAGTTCGCTTTCGCTCAGCGTCGCGTGGACCGTGCTGTGGCAGGGCTGGCAGAGCATCGCGATCCGGCTCGTCATCTCTTCACGGTCGAAGCGGACTTGTGCGCTGCGCCGGCGGTGGCGCTTGCGGGGGATCAGGTGGTGCTTGGTCAGCTTGAGCCCAGTGCGTCGGCAGAGTTCGCAGGTGGGTTGTGCGGGTCTGTCGTGCATCTCAAGAGTGTAGGCGTCGTCGGGTGCCACACAACTGGCCGCAGGCCTGCTGTGTGACCGCGCCGAACGGCGATGTTTATAGCAGTTTGCACACAGCAGCCCTTCGGGCAGTTGTGTGGCACCCTAGGTTTCCCATTTAAGACGTAGGTCAGTCATCACCCAGCGCATCGCTTAACGCCTGCAGCGGGTCGCTCGATTGCGTGTTGGCGGGGCGTTGGTCGCGCATGATCAGGGCGATGAGCTGGCGCATCTGACGGATCAGGGTGGGGTAGTCGGCGGCGCGGTGATTGGGG
>JARFRI010000016.1 GCA_029287335.1 Phycisphaera sp.
CACTTGCCACGCATCATCGGCTTCAGCGCCGCACGACACGCAACGAACACGCTGCGTAGGTTCGTGTTGATCACATCATCGAATTCGTCGTCCGTCATGCGCAACAGCAGGTTGTCCTTGGTGATGCCCGCGTTGTTGACAAGGATGTCGAGTCGGCCGTGTTCTTTGAACACACCGTCGATCAAGCCCTCGATGGATTCCTGGCTTGAGATGTCACAGGTCGCGATCGAGGCGCTGCCGCCGGCGGCTTCGATCTCGGCCTTGACTTCATTTAGCTTCGCCTCATTGCGGGCGACGCACACCACATGCCGGCCGTCCTTAGCCAGGTGTTTGGCGGTTGCAGCGCCCAGGCCACGCGAGGCACCGGTCACAATCGCGACGCGGGTTGGAACAGTTGAGTCACTCATCCTTGACGACCTCCAGTCGTATTTGATCTTGAGATTTGAAGAAACTTTGATTGGGAACAAGAAACTCAGTGTCCAAGTCATCGACCCGGCGGATCTTGTAGCCCTCGACAGATAGCGTGAGCCGACCGGACCATCGCGACGTGGCCACGAAGCTTCCGTCGCCGGGCAAATCGACCGTGGCCTCGCGGGCTTCGTCTTCAGCCTCCGGGGCGCTGATTTCGCCGGGGCGGATGAGCGTCCCCCCTCGCTTGGTAGCCGTCGCGATCACGTTCGCATCAAGGACGGGTTGGCCGTCTGTACTCACAATGATGCCCGACAAGCGTATTGTCTCGCCCGTGCTGATGCAGCCTGTGCAGACCAGCGCGATGAGGCAGACAAGAATCAACGCTATTTGGTGATGAGTGTGTCTCATGTCTTAGTCCTTCGGCGAATCAAAGTTCTCGACACGAATCGATTTCTCAATCCGTCGCATCAGGCCGCTAAGCACCTTACCCGGAGCCAGTTCAACATACCGGCCCGGAAGGTGCTTGGCCGCGTATTGCATCGACTGGGTCCAGCGGACCGGGCTGGTGAGTTGTTCGACCAGACGCTTCTGGATCAAGCTGGGGTTCTGAACGTGCGGCTCGCCGGTAACGTTGCTTAGCACGGCGACTTTCGGCTCGGACCAGGCCACTTTCGACAATGCCTGCTGCAATTGGACTGCGGCAGGTTGCATGATCGGGGAGTGGAAGGCACCAGCGACCGACAATGGCGTTGCGCGTAAGCCCGCAGCGGTCGCATGGGTCACCATCAGTTCACAGGCATCGAGCGTGCCGCTGACGACGACCTGCATCGGCGAGTTGTAGTTGGCCGGGACCATTACTGCTTCTTTGGGCAGGGCGTCGTTGACTTGGTCGCAGAGGACCTCGATATTCGCCTCGTTGACCTCGCCGGTAATCGCGACCATCGAAGAGGGGGTCGCTTCGGCAGCAGCTTGCATTGCTTCGCCACGTAATCGCACGAGTTTGAGCCCGTCGGCAAAGCTGTACGCACCAGCTAAATGCAGCGCTGTGAACTCGCCCAGCGACAGGCCCGCGGTCGCGGTGAATGTTTGCAGATCGCCCTTGGCTTGGAGTCCACGGAAGCACGCCACCGACGCGGTGTAGATCGCGACCTGAGCATTATCCGTACGGTTCAAATCCTCGGCCGGCCCTTCGAAGCAGAGCTTGGTCAAGTCGAAGCCCAGCACATCGTTGGCTTCGTCAAAAACCGCTTTCGATTCGGGCATGGCGTCGTGCCAGGCTTTACCCATTTCGACGGCTTGGGCACCTTGTCCAGGACAAAGAATGATCGTATTTGTGTCGCTCATGCTGTTAAGTTCTACAGTTTCCAGAGGGAGGTTGTCCAGCACATGCCGCCACCGATGGCGACGAAGAGGGCCAGGTCGCCTTCTTTCAGTTCGCCCGCCACGCGCTTGTCATGCAGGCAAAGCGGGACGCTGGCGGCGGAGGTGTTGCCGTACTTGTCAATGTTGATGACCATTTTGTCGTCGGGCAGGTCCATGCGCTTCTTCACTAATTCAAGGATGCGGCGGTTGGACTGGTGCGGGATCACCACCGCGAGGTCTTCTGCCGTGACGCCCGCTTTCTGGAGTGTCTCTTCAATGATGGCTTGGGTCGTGTTGACCGCGAACTTGAAGACCTCTTGGCCATTCATCTGCAAGGTGTTGAATCGACCGTTAAATCCGTCGTGCGACTCTGGCAGATCGTCTGCAGTTCGTGGCACGTAGAGTTCACCCCAAAGTGAGCCGTCAGATCGCATGGTCTGGGCCAGACAGCCGCGGGAGGCGTCATCGTCAGCCGTGAGGATCGCCGCGCCCGCTCCGTCGCCGAAGAGGATGCAGGTTCCGCGGTCTTCGTAGTTGGTAATCTTGGATAGCGTCTCGGCACCGATGACCGCGACGGTCTTGTAGTGCCCCGAGCGGATCAGCGTCTCGGCGTGATTCAAGCCATACACAAAGCCCGAGCAGGCGGCGGTGATATCCATCGCCCCGGCAGGTGTCGCGCCGACCTCATGCACCACGCGAGCGGCCGTCGAAGGGCAGCTCATCTCAGCGGTCATCGTCGCGAGCAAGACCATGTCCAGTTCGCGCGGCTGCATCCCCGCATCTTCTAGCGCTGCACGCAAGCTGTCTGCAGCAAGTGAACAGGTCGTCGTACCGTTGCTCGCGATGTGACGAGTCTTAATGCCAGTGCGCTGGGTGATCCATTGGTCGTTCGTATCGACAAGGGCAGCAAGGTCATCATTGGTCAGCACGCGATCGGGCAGCGCGGTGCCAGCCCCAGCCAGGCGCACACCTACCCCCGCAGCGGCGGGCAGGGCATTCATGCGTCAGCCCCTGTTGAGACGGGCTTCTTGGACTTGATGATCTCTTCGGCAGCAAGCAGTCGCGTTGACACCTCGGGGTTCACATTCAATTCGGCGTACTTTAGCGCGTTGCGGATCGCGTTGTGGATTGTGCGTGGCTGGCTCGAGCCATGGCAGATCAGACAGATACCGTTGGCACCCATCAAAGGGGCGCCGCCGTGCTCGTGGTAGTCGTGCTTGGCGTAGATGCTCTCGACGACGGGTTGCAGTTTCATTGCGAGATCAGGGTCGATCTCAAACGCCTCGTGAGCGATCGTCTTGAAGATGCCCTTGCTCAGCCCTTCGGCCAGCTTAAGAACAACGTTGCCCGTAAACCCTTCGGACACAATGACGTTGGCCTTGCCCTCGAAGATCTCTCGGCCTTCGATATAGCCGACGTAATTCAATGAGTTGTCATCTTTCAGCAATGCGTGCGTGTCGCGGGTCAGGGCGTTGCCCTTGCCTTCTTCACCGCCAATTGAAAGTAGCGCGACGGTTGGGTTGTCGATTTCCAGCACGCGCTCTGCGAAGATCGATCCCATGTGCCCGTACTGGTGTAGGTGAGAGGCACGCGGTTCAGGGTTCGCCCCGACATCGCAGACGACGACGGGGCCGTAGAACGTGGGGATGGTGACGGCGATACCCGGGCGGTGAACACCCTTGAGCCGACGCATCGACATCTGTGCCGAGGCGACGCAAGCGCCAGTGTTACCTGCGGAGATGATGACGTCGCAAAGCTCTTCTTTAGCCCGCGGTGAACCAAGCCAGCCCCATTTTACGATTGAGCTGTCGGTTTTTTCACGCAGTGCCGAGACGGGCGGATCGCCCATCTCGATGACCTGTGTCGTCGCAACAATCTCGACGTGCGGGTCTCCGGTTAGGCCCTCTTCGTCCAAGGCCTCGGTGATGATTTCTTCGTCGCCAACGAGGACGAGTTTGTCGCCATCGCTAAGCAGCTTGATCGCGCTGAGCGCACCCTTGAGAATTGCATCGGGTGCGTTATCCCCGCCCATAACATCAATTGCAATACGCACGTCGTGCCCCTGTCCCTGTTGGAGTGGTGAGGTCGGCTCCGACGGTTGAATTAGTCGCCAGACTTACGGCCTGCCGTGACCTTGAGGCCCGGGCGAACAAAGCCACACTCGGCGCACGCGGCGTGAGGCAGCTTCGGCGAGCCACAGTTGGCACAGCCAACGGAAGGACGAGCGCTGAGCGCGTTATGCGAGCGGCGGATTCGGCCACGGGTTCGGCTGACGCGTTGTTTAGGTAGCATGTCTGTTTACCTGAATAAGGGTGTATTGTTTGTTTCTTAGTGGGCGCAACGACCGCAAATGGGCCAGACGCCGAGCCCATAAATGTAGCCGAAGCCAAGGATTGGGTCAAACAGGGGCTGTTCCTTGGCGACGGATTCCGCTTAGTGGATATCTGCCGCATCGATGTCCAATCCCTCTCCCGCCTTCTCCGGCTCGCGGACCGAGTCGATGAGTTGCCTGATTTTCTCAGGTGGCTGCTTGCAAAATGGGGTCAAACCAAGTGTGACAACGAAGTTAAGCAACATACCGATCGTCCCGATGCCTTGTGCATTGATACCAAAGAACCAAGGCTTGCGGAGCCCTTGACCATCGGGCCCAAAGATCCATTGGGCAATTTCTGGCTTGAGAAGGATGACATCCGCTTTTTGGGTGATGATATAAAAGGCCGTGAAGGTGATGCCCACCAACATGCCCGCGATCGCCGGGACCGTGCCGACCTTTTTGCTAAAGATCCCCAACACGATCGCCGGGAAGAAGCTGGCCGCAGCCAGCCCGAACGCAAACGCGACCACTTCACCCACAAAGCCTGGTGGATTGACACCGAAGTACCCTGCGACCATGACCGCAGCCCCGATCGCGATCCGACCGACCAGCAGCCGCTGTTTCTCGCTGGCCTGCGGGTTCATCATGTTGTAGTACAGGTCGTGCGAGACCGACGAGGAGATCACCAGCAACAGGCCCGACGCGGTCGACAGCGCCGCGGCCAGACCACCGGCCATCACAAACGCGATCACCCAGTCCGCGAGGTTCGCCATCTGTGGCGAAGCAAGCACGATGATGTCTTTATCGGGGTGGTGAACGCCTTTAACTTCTTCGGATGTCAGCACCTTCATCGCTTCAAAACCACCACCGTTGGCAGCGATCCAGGCGTTGGGGTCTTCGAGGATCGCCTGCTGGGTGGTATAGCTCGCCTTTGAGACATTCATTAGCTCGTTTGGCAGGATGACGGTTCCATCGTCTTTCACGATGCTCGTGTCGGTCTTGTTGTTAGTAAAGGCGACTCGGCCGTCACCGTTGAAGTCCAACCAAGAAACGTAGCCGGTCGAACTCCACTGGTGGTACCAGTCGGGCAATTCCTCGACGGTGCGATTGTTGATGCCCTCGGTTGGGTCGATCATGTAATAGCGGGCAAAAGCCGCGACCGAAGGGGCGGCTAGGTAGAGCATTGAGATAAACAGCAGCGCCCAGAACGCGGACCAGCGCGCCGCCTTGACGCTCTTGACCGTGTAAAAGCGGACGATGACGTGCGGTAGGCCAGCCGTACCCGCCATCAGAGCGAGGCAGACGCAGAACACGTTGAGCTTATTCCACTTGTTACCCTCGGCATAGGCGTCGGTGTAATTGGAGAATCCAAATTGTTCAT
>JARFRI010000044.1 GCA_029287335.1 Phycisphaera sp.
ATTGAGCCATGTGTTGGCGCTTTGGGCAGTGTCAAGGTCTTCAGCGACGCGCTTCAGTGCGATCGCCCGGGCTTGGGCGTTTGACGCCACGAAGGGACTTAGCGTTTGCCATGCCTGGTCGGCCTCACCGCTTCGCACCAAAGCGCGGGTGTAGTGCTCAAACAACAACGGGCTGGTTTCGTCGAGGGTTTGCTGTGAGCGGATGTAGGGGCCAAGCGTCCTGATCGTGGCGTCGTATCGCTCCAGTTCATTCATCGCCGCGGCGCTCATGAGGTCTGCTTTGGCACGGTCGCCGGGATTCCGCTGGCCCCATGCGTTTGCGGCATTAAGCAGCATTGCCCAGTCGCCCATCCGAAACGATACGAGCGTCGCGACGCGGGCCGAGGCGGCACTGTCGGGGAAACGCGCCATCGCACTGGGGGCAAGGGCGTAGGCCCGCTCGTCCAGGCCAGCCCGAAGCAGTCGATCTAAGGTTAACTCGCTGAGGTGCTTAAAGTCTGGATGTTTCTTGGTGAGGTCGGCCAGTTCATTGGCGATCTGTTTTGGCGTGACGGACTTGGCGCAGATGCGAAGTGCCTCGGCTGCGGGCTCAAGATTGTTGCTGTCGTTGAGGATCGTTACCGCCATGGGGATCAGGCTCTGGTCGTCCCGAATCTGTGTGATCTGCTTTTCAAGTTTGAGTAGGCTTGCGAGACCCTCGTCATCGGGCAGGTGCAGCTTGGCTAAATTGGCAAAGCGGATCGCCGCTTCGGGCTGAGCCAGAGAGATGGCGAGTTGGACGGCGTTATACCAACGGGTCCGACTGCTGGGTTGTTGCTCGGCGGACTGTAAGATCAGCTTGAGTGCTTCGGCCTGTTGTCCCGTGACTGCGGCGTGTTCTGCACGGATCAACAGTCGATCCGCCTCGCTGATATCGGACGACTGTATTGCAAGTAGCGACTGCTCGGCTAGCCCCGGGCGTTTGGTTTGGCGGTAGTAGTTCGCGGTAAAACGGATCGCCTGTGCGTCCGGCGTTTTCATGAGTGTTTCACAGATCGCGTCGGCCTTATCGAACTCCCCCTGCTCGATATAGACACGCGCCAACAGGATGAACGCTTCAATATTGGCTTGGCCTACCGCTCGAATCGATTCGAGTGATTGAGCGACGACTTTCCGCTCGCCCTGATCAAAGAGCATGATGCAGGCGTGCAGGCGCATCGCGGGGTCGACCTGCTTATCCAGGGCCAGGGGGATCAACTCAATACGTGCCTCCTCATAGCGTTTCAGTTTGTAGAGGGCCTTGCCATAGAGCAGCATGGCTTGGGGATTGTTGGTTGCGATGGTTTTTGCGATCTGGGCATGCTCGACCGCGTCTTCATTTTGACCAAGCAGCAGGTGGCATCGGGCAAGGGTTAGTTGTAATTCCAGATGGATCGGCGCGAGGCTCTCGGCGTAGGCGAGATCATCGATCGCCTCTTGTAGAGCTTGCGTGTTGTCGGGGTCTTGCGCACGCAGTCGGGCAAGATGTGGCCGCCAGTGGATCGATGCCTCGCCGGCTTCTTTGCGCAGCCGAGTGGTCGCTCTTTCAAAAAAATCAGGATGCAACTGTGGGCTGCTTGCTTGCAGGGCCGAGAGTTGGAGGGTGATATCTTGTGGGTATGCGTCGGCCAACTCGATGAGCGTGCTGGCCGCATCACTGGCGTCATCCGAAATCACATATCCCGCTATGGCGGTTCGCCAAGGCTTGGTGATCGGCTCAGGCGCGTTCTTCTTCAGCAAGGCGAGGCCGGCATCAAAACCGTTCTTTTTTGCCTCGGCGATCGCCTGGATCCGCGCTAGGCTGGGTGTCATGCCGTGTTGTGTTTGGAGGGTCTGTGTGATCAAATCGGTCATGCCGAGCTGGTGTCGCTCGGAGAGCTGTGCCAGCGATTCAAGTAGCTCCACTGGCAGTGGCCCTTTTGTCGCCAGCGTGTCGCTGATCCGCTGCTTGGCTTGCTCTGCTTGCCCGGCCCGAGCGAGCAGGTTGACCACTGCGGGAATAACCTGAGCGGCTTGTGGCGAGCTGGCATCGAGCGGGTCGGCTTCACGCAGGACCCGTGCGATCGCCTCTTTATCCTCAGGGTCTGCGATGGCGACCATCGTCAGGACGACCCATTGACGCGATGCTTCGTTGTCTTCACGTCGCTGTGCTTCGCGGGCATGGAAAAACGCGCCGGTGGGTTGATCAAGTTTGAGGAGGGTTTGTGCAAGGCCTCGGTGCGGCAACGCCCAGGTCCTGCTGTTCTTTGCAGCAACGATAAAGGCCCCATAGGCGGCCTCGTTCTCTAAGGCATCGAGATAGGCCTTGCCCAGTCGCTGTGTGAAGTAGGGGTGTTGTTTCGCGAGTGAAAGACCAGGGGCATCGCCTTGCATTTTCAATGTCTCAACGATCGTATCGATGAGCATCGCGGGTGTGGGGTCGCCTTGCTGATCGAGTTTGAGGAGCTTGGCCCATGTCTGTGCGATGATGCTGCTTCGCTGTTGAAGCAGCTCAATGCGTTCTTCGAACAGTTCTTGCTCGCCGGTGCTGAGCAGGGCGCTGGCCCACATTGCAACGAGGTCTGAGTTGGCATCGGTCGGGTCGACGCCTTGCAGCCGAGCAAGGACGTCTGTGTCATTCCCTGCCTCGAAGGCGCGATAGATGGCTAGACGCCCGGCGGAAGAATCGATCCCCGGATTGGCGTACTTTTGTATGTATGACGTGGCGGTGGTGTACATCCCTAGTTGATCAAGCCAGCGAACCAGCATCGGGATCATCTCTTGATCGCCCGGCGCTTTCGCGCTGACTTGCTTAAGCAGGTCTCGGGCCAGGACACCCTCGCCCTGAGCCTCGTAGGCGATCGCCCGGATCATGGCGGCACGCGGGTCTTCGGGGTGCGTCTCGTAGGTCTTTACCGCGATCGCGACGAGTGGGTCCACCGGCTCGTCGTGCTCTTGAAGGATGTTGAGCACCTCGGCATAGGTCAACACATAAAGCGGATCGAGTTCTGCAGCGCGGTAGAGCGTGGCTAACGCCGCCTCACGTTGGTTCTTTTGTCGCTGGGCCTGTGCGAGTCTCCGCAGGACCGACGCGTCGTCGGGGTACAGCTCGGCAAGCTTCTGAGCATGCGGGATAGCTTCTTCGTAGCGCTCCAGTTGTAGCAGCGCATCGAGTAGTTCGTTTTGGCTTTGCCGATCTTGTGGATCCAGCGTGATCAGTTTTTTAAGTGGCGTGATCGTGCGCGTCAGGTGCCGATCGTCGTACATCGGGATGTCCTGCCGAGCGGTGATGTACATCCGCAAGCTTTCGGGATCGCCATCGATCGCGGCGATCGTTGTGTCGCCGTTGCGCGGGTTTTCCAAAAGTTCGACGACAAGTTCGTAGTCACCGTCCTCAAAGGCCGCTTGCGCCTCGGCGATGATCTCTTCGTCGGTGACGACAACCCGATCGGTACGATTGATCTGGAAGAGGGTGTACACACCGCCGCCGACGAGTAGCAGGATCGCTGCAAGGACCGAGAGGCGGATGAGTCGTTTGCGACGTAGCGTTGGATCTTGAATGAGCATGGCTGATCGATTGTTAAGAAGTTGGGTCCGTTGCCGGTTCGTCGGTTGGTCGCTTCGCTCGACCGCGGCCGACAAGCTAGGCTGATCTTAAAGCAAACCGTACCCGGGTAGGGTTTGGTCATGAATCTACACCGTAGATATCGGCAGTCGGCTCGCCAACGTCCACCACCACCCGCCGCATTGTTACCCTTACGTTCGATGCAGTCGATACAACCCGCACAACCGGACCCCCTTTTGATGACGGTGCAGGCCGACGGAGCCCGCCTGGACCGGGCGGTCGCGGACTGGCGGGGTTTGTCTCGCGCGGCGGTTTTGCGGCTGCTGGACCAGGGCGCCATCACGCGCAATGGCCGGGTGATGAGCCGAAGCAATAAGGGCGACCTGCTCTCGGTGGGCGACCGGATCGTATTAATCCAGTTGTATGCGCAAGGGGAATCGCCTCGGGCGGACGATTCAATCGAGCTCACTGTGTTGAGCGAGAGCGACGGCTGGCTGGTGATCGATAAGCCCACGGGGGTGCCTGTTCGGCCGCATGCACTGGACGAGGTGGGCACGGTGCTTAACGCGGTCGCGGCTCGATTCCCGCAAGTCATCGGCGTCGGCGAGGGCGGACTTCGCAGCGGCATTGTTCACCGTCTCGATACCGACACCTCCGGCACGCTGCTGGTTGCGACGCATCAAGACGCATGGGATCAACTACGGCAAGCCTTTGCCGAGCACCATATCCAGAAGCGATACCTCGCGATCGTGGCAGGCAGGATCGATGACACCGGCGTGTCACGGCGTCACCTGCGCGTCGCATCGCATCAGCCCGCACGGGTGCAGGTCGAGCCTGAGTCGGCAGGCTCGGGCGACACAAGGCTTTGCTCGCTTGCTTGGCACGTGGTCGAGCGCTTCGGCGATCGCGCCAGCCTGATCGAGGTCGATCTGCACACCGGTTTCCTGCACCAGGTCCGCGCGATGATGAGCGATCTTGGGAACCCAGTCTTAGGCGACCCGACCTATGGCAGCGAATCAACGAGCAGCCAGGCCCCGCGGCAGATGCTGCACGCCAAGTCGCTCTCGTTTGAAGCGATCCATGCCACAGCACCCATGCCGATCGATATGCGACAGGTGCTGCAATCATTGCGCGGCGAAGTTTGATTGTGTTGGCTTTAGTCCTGCTCAGGCCGGCTGTTGTTTTGCTGCTCGATGACTGGCGGAAGAGTGACGCTACCGTCGTCGCTGGACTCGTTTTTGTTGCGTTGCAGCAGGGCCTCGCGCTGGAGGCGCATCTGCTCGGCATGGCGGTCGGTCAGGTACCAGTCACGCCAGCTCTCAAAGCCCAAGGCCTTGGCAACGGCCGGGTCGATGAGTCGGCCCTTGGAGACTTCGCCGGTCTTGGGATCGACGACGCCTGAGCCGACGGTCACCGGTTGGCCAGTCTCGAAGGACTGTTTGTAGGCGGACTCAAGCTGAGTCAGGCGGCGCTGCTTGATCGCGGGGTCGTTGGTCGTTGTGTCGTCGAGGCTGCCTTGGGTCGCGGTGGTGGTGACGTCTCGTGCGTCGGCCAAGGCCTTCTGGTTGGGCAGGATCGTGCCACGCATCTCGTCGCGGATCGCCTGGCGGATTGAATCGTCGGTGATCAGCCGCTCACGCACCATGGCCAGTAGCTCGTTGAGCGTCGCGCTGGTGTCGGGCTGTTTCGCATCGGCGATCGACGCGAGCAGTTCCTTCTTGATCTGTTCGGTCTTGTCCGATTGCGTACCCATCGCGTCATGTAGCTCGGCGATCAACAACTCGGTCTTTTCACGCTTCTCGAGCATTGTGATGATCTGCTTGAGCTGTTCGTCGTCGCCACCGGCCTTGGTGAGTTTTTCGGATAGACCTTGAAGCGAGGCACGTAGCTGGCCGATCTCTTCCCGCGCATCACTGTCTTCCAGCAGCTTGGCGAGCGAGGCCTGGCTATTGGTGAGCTTGGCGAGTTCTTCGGCCGAGGGCATCGCGTCGATGCGTTTGCTCAGTGTCTCGATCGCGTCAGCGGTCTGCTTGTTTTCCTTCGCGGCCATGCGCTGGACGGCCTGTTCGATCGCGTCGGTGATCTGATCGGTGCGGACTTGCTTGTCCAGTTCGGCGAGCACCTTATCCAGCGTGCCGGGCAAGTCTTTGGGCATAGCGTCGCGTAGCTCAGCGATCGACGCGAGCATGGCGGTGCTGTTGCGGTCTTGCGCGTCGAGGCGATCAAGCACGGACTTGACCGCGTTGGTATTCGTGCCGGGGAGCGTCTCGATCTGCTTACGCAGGCCGGCAATCTGGCTGGCGAGCTGGTCCTGCGTCTGGACCTTGTCCAGCACCTCTTCGAGCAGGGCGGCGGTCCGCGCGGCGGTCTCGTTGTCTGTGGCCTGCAACTCGCTGGCGATCTGCTCGGCGGTGGGGCGTTGATCGATCTCGCTCATCACCCTGGCGACAAGCAGTTCGGTCCGCTGGGCGTCTTCGCCGATGACACGACGCAGGTCGGCCGCAAGCTGTTCGCTGGTCGGCCTTTGCTCCAGTTCACTGAGCACCTTCCGCATCAGCCCGGGGAGCTCTTCATTGTTCGTTTCGCGTTTGGCGAAGGCTTCATTCATCGCCTCGCGCAGGTCCGTGGCAAGCTGTTCGCCAGTGGGGCGTTTGGCAAGCTCGGCGACGACCTGTTTCATCAAGGCGTTGGCCTGGCCCGCGTCTTCGCCGACTGCGGCGGTCACGTCCGTCGCGATCTGGTCGCCGGTTCGCCGTAGTTCAGCCAGTACCAGCCGCATGAACTGCTCGTCCTGCGCTTTTGCTCCCGCTACTGCTAGCTTAACTTCCTCCGCAAGCTGCTCGCGTGTCGGTACTTTCGCCAGACTTTCGAGTACCCGGCTCATCAGCGCTTCAGTCTGCTTTGCCGACGCGACCGCGCCCTGGGCTTCGGCCTTACGGTGCTCTGCCATGGCGACCTGTACCGCCTGGCCCGCGGCCTGTGCGTTGTCGTTGATCGCTTGTTCGAGCTTGGCGATCAGTTGGTCGCCGGTAGGCTGGCCATCCAGCAGCGATTTCATCTGTGTCACTGCGGCGAGCACTTCATCGTTCTTGTTGTCGCTCTGCTTGGCAAGGGTTTCGCCGATCTGCTCGAGCGCGATCTGCTGTTGCGTTGCGCGGGCTTGAGCGGCTTGTAGCTGTTCGACCAGTGGGTCACGCACGCTGGCGATCGTCTGGGTTGCACCGGCGATCTTCTCGGTGGTTTGGGCCAGCGAGTCGGTCATCGCTTTGGTTGATCGCGTGATCTTATCCGCGTCGTTGGCCGATTGCTCCTTCATCGCAAGCAATTGGTCTTGCAACGCGGCAAGGTCTTCGCGTGGTACGGTTTCGCTACGCAACTCATGGATCTGCATCGCAAGGTAACCGCCTAATCCAAGCACCGCCGCGAGGCCCAGGCTAGCCGCGATCATCGGCGCTTTACTGCGCTTGCGCAAGGGTTGATCGGCCGAGCCAGCGAGCAGTTCGGATCGCTCGGCTAGGTTGGCCTGCATCCGGCCAAGCACCATGACGGTGTTGCCGATCTGCAGGTAGTCGCCGTCTTTGAGCTTGGCGTGCTGGCCCTTTTCGAGTTCGACGTGGTTGCGGTAGGTGCCGTGGCGGGAGCCAAGGTCTTTGAGGTACCACTGCCCGCCCTCGGACCAGAGGCGCGCGTGCTCCCGGCTGACCTTGCGGTCGTTGAGCTTGACCTGATCTCCTTCACGGCCAAGCACGATTGGTGCGCCGTCGGTCAGTTCGTAGATGCGTCCCTTGTCGGGGCCGCCAGCAATAATCAATATCAGCACGGTGCGGGTCCTCTGTCGCGTCGGTGGCCGGTCCGTCGGCCGCTAATCATTCGCGTCCTGAGCCCCTTCGGGGAGTCACTAAGTTTAACTCAATACTAGAGAGAATCAAGATTTATGATCGATGTCGCGATCGGATAACCCCGCCTGACAAACCACGTACCCGACCCAGTCTCGATCGCTGGGCACCTCTTGGACGGGCCGGTAGCGCCCCGGTTCCAGTGGATCGGACCACCACAGCGAGGCCTGCTCAAACCCCACTTGCAGCGCTAGATCGATGATTTGAACCGGCTGCCACAGCCGCCAGTCGTAGATGAAGGCGTCGTCGATCCGTCGGCCATCGCCCAATTCAAAGTGGATCCGGCAATCAATCTTGCCCGTTGCGACCTCCAGCCCACGCTGCTCCCAGCGGTACGTAAACGGCTCAACACCGCTCTCGTCCGGCTCAACCCGTACGCTCTGCACGCTCGACTCAGCTACCCCCGGCCCACCAAACAAATCCAAAATCAACAACCCACCGGGCACCAAACCCGCCAAACCATGCGCCAGGTAAGCACGCAGCGACGCCTCCTCGTGATAGATCAACACCGAAAAGTTCAACGCCAACGTCACATCCACTGCCGGTTCGTCCACCGCCATGACGTCCGCTTGCACGATGTGCAGATCCTGATCGTCATATTGATTCAACGCCCACTGCACCGTCGCCTTATCCAACTCGATCGCCATCGCCTGCCGATCCGGATCGGATGCCACCCACGCCGCCGCGACCGCACACGTCCCCGCAAAGTCTTCGCGCAAAAGCATCGGCTCAGACGCATCCCCATGGAAATGGAACCACGCATGTTCGACAAACCTAACCTCCGCGATCGGGTTCTGCACCGCCAGGCGATACAGGTCAAGGTGATGTGGCAGGTTGTTCGACGGTTCGTTCATCGTGTTGAAGTGGGCTGCTTGTTGGTCTGCTTAGGCTCGACTAAGCTAATGGATTGAAACGGTTTCGCATCCGTAGCTCAGTTGGATAGAGCATCTGTTTCCGGAACAGAAGGTCGCAGGTTCGAGCCCTGCCGGGTGCATTGCTAAGCCCTCTTTTGGTGAGAGGGTTTTTGTGTGCGCGATCACAGATGATGGAGCGATAAAAAAAATTCTGAACGAAGTGCTTATCTTTCGCGAACGTTTCGCCGATACTAGGGTTGCCGAGCCCCTGTTAACACCGACTTCATAGGCCTCTTAGGCCACTATCGAAAACAAGCAGCGGGCCTCGGCATTTTTTGCGCTTAACAAGCCGCTTGCGGCTTAGCACTGGCTGTGCTCATGTCTTAGCTGCCCACACGCAGCGGCGATATCCCTGCCCCGGCTTGCACGAATGTGAACCACCCGGCCCGCGTCTTTCAAAATCTTCTGGAAGCGGTACACATCATCGTTCTCCGGCCGAATGAAAGGCAGCCCCGCGACTTCGTTGTAACGAATCAAATTGATGTTGCTACGCAGCCGCTTACTGACCGTCGCCAACTCTTTCGCATGCTCTGGCTGATCATTCACCCCCGAAAGCAAGATGTACTCCAGCGTGATCTCACGCCCCGTCTTATTGAAGTAGTACCGGCCCGCATCAATCAGGTCCGCGATCGAAACGAACTCTGCCCAAGGGATGATCTTCTTGCGGATCTCATCGTTTGGTGCGTGCAGCGAGATCGCCAGCGTGAATGGCAAATCCTCATCCGCTAACCGTTTCATCGGCGAGGGCAGACCCACCGTGCTGATCGTGATCTTTCGCCCCGAGATACCCAGACCCCAGTCGGCCGACATCGTCTTGGCTGCCTTGACCACGCGTGGAAAGTTACTCATCGGCTCACCCATGCCCATGAACACAACGTTCGTAATCCGCCCAACCCCAGGCAGCCTGGACAACTGCCAGACTTGTTGAACAATCTGACCCGCCGAGAGATTGCCATCCAGCCCGCCCATGCCTGACGCGCAGAACTTACAGCCCACCGGGCAGCCCACCTGGCTCGACACACACGCCGTTTTGCGCGTCTTACCCGACTCTTCACTCTTCGCCGGGATCATCACGCACTCGGTCTGCGAGTCCACGCCGCCGCCAACCGGGTTGTTGAG
>JARFRI010000056.1 GCA_029287335.1 Phycisphaera sp.
TTTGTTGGTGCAAAGCGATAGCAATGGGCTCTAAAGAGCCTTTCTTTTTTGGCAAATGTGTTGTGCTTAGAACGGCTTGGTGTTATCTAGCCGAGCATCTGGGTCTTAGCCATCAAGAAAATCGAACGGGGCTGGGTGCCCCGCTTCTTTAATCGTTTCAGATGACTTGTGTACTCCTCCGTTGCACTCATTCCTTCAATCACGCACGTGGTGATGATCACCACATTGGATAGAAGAATAGACCACCTTTGCCTTGGGTGATATCCCCTACTGTTGCTATTTTGCAAAACTACTAAGCAAGGGTTACGCCCTAGATGGGGTGTTTCAATGAACGATCGAGATGCATCGCGTTAGATGGCTCTTGAACGCGACGTGCCACGAAACAACCCGTGCTAAAAAATCGGCGATCGCTTGAAGAATCGCTCTGCGATCACAACTCGAACGATGCGAATCCGTGGGTCGTGACGTGCAACACGGCCGATTTCGTGCGCAGCGAAAACTGGCCTGTCTGACTAAAAATCGCTTCGGCTGACCTCGTCCAGGACGTGCTCGGCGACATAGATGGGGATATCACCAATCGCGCCCAAGGCGATGGCGTCGCTGGGGCGGGCGTCGATGTCGACCATTTCACTGCCCTTGCGCAGGAAGATGCGGGCGAAGAAGGTGTGCTCGCGGAGGTCGTTGATCTCGATGCGGTCCAGCTCGTAGCCCAGCTCGGTGATGACGCTGTCCAGCAGCTCGTGGGTTTGGGGGCGTGGGGGCGTTTGGCCCATGAGTCGGCGCTCGATGGCGGCGGCCTCGGTCAGGCCGATGACGATGGGGAAGACGCGGGCCTCTTCTTCAGAGACCTCGGCCTCACGTAGCTCGACGACGTGGGTGTCGTCGGTCTCGCGGATGAGCACACGGCAGAGTTCCATCTTGATGGGCATGGGGATCACGCTTGGTTCAGACATGGCCATCCCGCTGAAGCGGACTGGCCTAGGATGTCAGAGTTTGACTAAAGCATGATAGCTGCCGTCGGTGTAAGTGTCGTTAGATCCTTGAGGCAATTGTTGATGCTCTTTGAGCAGCTCCCCGCCGTGGCGGAGGAGGCGTTTGATCTGGTTTTGGTTTTCGGGCGGCTCGATGGAGCAAGTGGAGTAGAGCAGCAGGCCGTTGGGCGCGAGCCAGGCCTTGGCCTGTTCGAGGATGGTGCGTTGGAGCTTGACGAGATCGCCGAGGGTTTGCTGGGTGTATCGGTAGCGGGCCTCGGGTCGGCGGGCGAGGACGCCCGTGTTAGAGCAAGGCACATCCAGCAGGACAAGATCGTATTTATGTTCGGCGGCCTGATCCGGTTCGATGACGGTCACGTTGGGCAGGCTGGCGGTCGCAGCGCGAAGGGCCTCGCGCCGGCCAGCGTGGGTGTCGGTGGCAGTGATTTGTGCGTCGGGGTGGAGCAACGCGAGTTGGCGGGTCTTGGTGCCCTGGCCGGCACAGTAGTCGAGGATCGTCTTGGGGTGCTGGTCGGCCGAAGATTGGACCGCGAGCACCGACGCGGCGTCCTGCACTCGGCGGGCATCATTCTGGGCGAGGAAATCGCGGAGCAATTCAGACGGCCCTTGCCAAACCACTGTGTTGTCGATGTGGTGCGGCTTGATGTGGTTGCCGTGCGCCCCGGGCTCGAAAGGTGTCTCCACCGCGATCGTCGTCGGCGGGTTCTGGATCGTCTGCAGGCACAACTCGATGGCCTTCTCGTCGCCCCATCGATCGATCCACTCTCGGATCATTCGAAGCGGCATGCTTGTCGCAACGACCAGATACTTGTCCAGTGGCGATGCAGGCGGCAGTGCGCCATCTCCTAATTGAATCGCCCCGCCGTCGGGCAATGGGATCAGGCTGCTATCGGGCGACCACGCCGAGACGCGTTTGGCCTTGCTGACCTGTCGATCGAGTTTGCGCAGGACCGCGTTGACCATGCCTCTGGCGTTGGGTCGCACCAGTTGATGGGCTAACCGCACGGACTCGTCCACCACCGCATAGGCCGGCAGGCGATCCAAAAAGACGAGCTGTGCCGCGCCGGACATCAGCACCGCCTGCATCTGCGGCTCAAGTCGGCGGACCTGTTTCGATAGGTATTTTTCCAGCAAGTGCTGAAGCGTAAACCACCGCTGGACCGTCGTGCGATAGATCGCCAACGCCAGCGCGGCGTCCGCAGAGGACAGCCCCGACAGATCGTTGTCCGGCGGATCGACTTGGGGAAACTGCTCGGCAACGCGCGTCAGGCGGTGGGCGGCCCACAGCCTGGCGGTCTGGGTTTGAGCTTGTTCGGTTGCCTGCTTGGTAGAAGCTTCACTCACGCGTGGCCGCCTCGTTTCCCGTCAGGGCCTTACGGATCTCATCCATGAGTTGCTCAACTTTGAAGGGTTTGAATAGCACCGTCGATAGACCGTCCTGTGAGGCGCGGACGATCGAGTGGTTGGGGTCGTAGCCAAAGCCGGTCATCAGGATCACGGGCATGCCTTCGGTGCATCGCTGGGATGCCGCGTAGATCTCGTACCCGTTGCGGTACGGCATCTTGATATCTGAAACAACAAGGTCAAATGAAGAGCCGTCCAAGGCGTTGCATGCCTCGTAGCCGTCCTTACAGACGGTGACCTCACAGCCATACTTATTTAAGACCGTTTCGATCGTGTCGCGGATGTTGCTCTCGTCATCGGCCACGAGCACGCGCTTGCCGCTGAGCAGCGAGTCACTTTGCTGCTTCACCGCTTGGCTGCCGATGACCGCGTTAGGCCCGGCCTTCACGTTGTTTAATGCCTCACGCACCATTTCGACATCGCGTACCACCTTGTCCAGCGATTCGTGCAGGTCGTCATCGCCGATGCGTGACTCTTTGAGCCGTTCGCACTCGTGGACGATGTCGTTGATGGGCGAGGACATTTCCTGGAAGACGCTCTCGCTGATTTGGCCGGAGATCGTGAAGCGTTCGATCACGAGCAGATCGAGGATGTTCAGCGCGAGCGCGACGTATCGGCCGAAGATCTCGGCGAACTGTCGGTCGTCTTCGTTGAAGGTGCCGACTCGTTCGGATTCGATGTTGTAGACGCCGACGACCTCGTCAAAGAGCATCAGCGGAACCGTGAGCGAGCTCTTGGAGTGCTCCAGGCCCAGGACGTATCGTGGGTCTTTTTCGGTGTCGTGGCAGATGTAGGATCGCCCGGTCGCGGCGACGTAGCCGGAGATGCCGTTGCCGTCGGCCTGTGCGTAGAGATCGATCTCCAGCGCCTCGGGGGGCAGGCCCTCGGCGATGACGACCTCCAGCTTGTTGGACCGCTTGTCGAGCAGGCGGATCGCAAAGTGGTCGAAGTGCATCAAGTCCTTGGAGTACTTGATGATCTTGTCTTGCAGGAGCTTGAGGCGCTGGGGCGGCGCGAGTTTGGAGATCGCTTCAGAGTCGAGCTTGGCGAGCTCTCGGCCCGAGGCGTCGATCGCATCGACCTTGCGCTGCAGCCGCTTGCCGCTGGTCGCGTCCCAGACCACAGCGACGACCTGAATCGCCTCGCCGCCGTCATCGGTGACGGGCGAGCAGATCATCTCGAAGTAGCGATCCTCGACGGCGAAGGTGAACTTCTTGCTGGTGGACTTGGTCGCCCCGCCGGTCTGGCTGGTATGGGCCGAGCCGAAGAGCTGAAGCGCTTGGCCACAGATCCGCCGGACCTGCTCGAAGACCTCGCCGGGGTAGGTGGTCATTTTTTTGTTGGACCAGTTGCATAGGCCGTTGGCGTCGACGATGCAGACGCCCTCGCCGATGGTGTTGAGCACGACGGATGCCTTGTCGCTAACAATGGCGCGTTCCAGGGGGAGGAAGTCGCCGACGTCTGCGAAGACGCCGTGATAGGCCTTGGCCTTCAGCGCAGCGATGGCTTCATCGGTCGAGGCAACGACGTCAACATTAAAGCTGTCACCAAGGAGTTGGGCGATGGGGTGGTCCCCCAGCACTTTGCCGCCAAATACTAAGACTCGTGGGCGTTCACCACTCATAGGTAGGTCTCTCGTTTCAGACACACCATCAAAATCGGCGATCGATGACCGCTGCGGCCATTAGTTCCATGAGATCACGTGCCGCGCACGGTCCGACCGTCGATAACACCTCTTCAACCGCTTGGCCGACGAGTTCTCGGGCTTGCTGCCTGGCGTAGTCCATCGCGCCAGACTCGGTGACGCGCTGTGCGACCGCCTTGGCCAGTTCGCTGGCGTCCTGTTCGTCGAGCTGTGGGTCAGCGGCTTGGGTGATCAGGTCGCCAACGATTCGCCGCTCGTCGGCGTTGGCCTGCTCAATGTGGCGGATCACGGGAAGCGTGAGCTTGCCCTTGGCCAGGTCGCGTGCGACGGACTTGCCGACTGTCTCTTCGTCGCCAGAAAGATCAAGGATATCGTCAACAATCTGGAACGCGATGCCCAGCTTCTCGCCAAAGGAAAACAGCGCACGGGCCAAGCTTTGGTCGCCATTGACTTCGGCACCCGGGTGATGCAAACGGATCGGCAACTCGCAGCAAAGGCCGCACAGCGCCGCAGTCTTACGGCGGATGATCTCGAAGTAAACCGCCTCGCTCAACTCGAGGTTGTGGCGGTTAGAAAGTTGTAGCAATTCACCTTCGCAGACCGTGTTGGTCGCGTGCGCGACCGCTCGGCTGATGTCGGCCCGCCCCAGCGAAGAGCAGAGGTGATACGCGTGGCTGATGAGGTAGTCGCCAAGCATGACCGCAGCCTCGTTACCACGCAGTTGGTTGATCGTCGCGCCGCGGCGCCGGACCTGTGCATCATCGAGCACGTCGTCGTGCACGAGCGTCGCCATGTGGACCATCTCGCAAACAGCGGCGGCGGTGATGACCGGTTCGCGCAGGTCGCCAAGGTCCTCGCTCTGTGCGGCGGCCATCGCAGAGACGATGACAAGCGTGGGCCGAAGCATTTTGCCGCGAAAGCGCTCGACATGTGCGACCAGGTCGTTGACGCAGTCGGTGTCACTAAGCAGCTCAGCACTGAAGCACTTTTGCACCTCGTCGAGCATCGCTGCGAGGGCTGGGCCAAAGGTCGTATCGTCGGTCGTCTGTAAAAGCATTTGGCCCTATGGCGGGTTGATTCGTGTCGCTACCGATGTGGCGGTTAGATAATTGTAAGTCGGCTTTGGAACTTAGGGCGGAAAAATACCAACGAATTGGATATTCGGACGTTATGGCAACCCACTTTCACGCCGAAGTTTGTTCCAGATACGCAGGGTTGACACACCCGCGTCCCGGCTCTAGTCTGCCCGGCTCATCAATTCACAAGGGTGGCCTGCTCAAACGCCCCCCCAAAAGATGCGTTTGTTCTATCTTGCCTACCTTCAATCTCGCGGTGAGTTTTTCATGTCAGACACGACATCCGCAAATATGGACACCATCATCGGCCGACTGGTCGTTGAGAAAGGCCTGGCGACCCAAGGCGAGGTCGATCAATGCTTGATGCTGACCGAGTCGGCGGCACACGATGGCAAAGATGTCGGCGGCTTAGCGGGCGTGCTCGTGACGCAGGGCGTGGTCACTAAGGCTCAGATCAGACGCCTCGAGCCCGAACTCGATGAGCAAAAATCCAACCGACAGATCCCCGGCTACCAGATGCTCTCCAAGCTCGGGGCCGGCGCGATGGCGACGGTCTACAAAGCCAAGCAGCTCAGCCTCGATCGCATCGTCGCGATCAAGGTCCTGCCGCAGAAGCACAGCAACGACCCCAACTTTATTCAAAGGTTCTACGACGAGGGCAAGGCCGCGGCCAAGCTCAACCACCCCAACATCGTCGGGGCCTATGACGTTGGCCAGGCCGGCGAGTACCACTACTTCGTCATGGAGTACGTCGATGGCCGAACGGTCTACGACGATATCGCAAGCAAAGGTGCCTACCGCGAAGCCGAAGCGTTGAAGATCACAACAAAAGTCGCCGAGGCGCTTAGTCACGCACACGACCAAGGCTTCATCCACCGGGATGTCAAACCCAAAAACATCATGATCACTAGTGATGGCACGGTGAAGCTGGCGGACATGGGCCTGGCCCGCGCGGTCAGCGACCGCGAAGCCGCCGAGGCCGAAGCGGGCAAAGCCTATGGCACGCCTTACTACATCAGCCCCGAACAGATCCGCGGGGAGATCGAGATCGACTTCCGCGCCGACATCTACGCCTTGGGCGCGACGGCCTACCACATGGTCACCGGCCGGGTGCCCTACGAAGGGGCCAACCCCTCGGCCGTGATGCGCAAGCACCTCAGCGAAGAGCTCACCCCGCCGGACCATATCAACGAGAGCCTGTCCTCGGGCTTCTCAGAGATCATCGAGATCTGTATGGCCAAGTCGCCCAAGAAGCGTTACGGCACGACCGAAGACCTGCTGCACGATCTACAGGCTGTCAGCCGAGGCGAACAGCCGGTGATCGCTCGGAAGCTGGTCGATTTGTCTGCCCTCATGGACATCGAGCCAGACGACGCCGACATGGTTCCCGTGCAATCAATGGGCAATTTGGCGGGCGGTAACAACGCTCAACTGACCGATCAGCCGCTGTTTTGGATCGCCATGCTTGAGGGTGCGGCGATCATCGTGCTCATCGCCATCCTGGTGATCTCGCTGGCTGGTTAACCACACGCAAACACATTGACGCCGGTCTATCGGTACAGTGAAGTGAACGCTCCACGGGGCTGTCGCATGACCGCTCACGTGGCACACTGGCAAACTTACCCAAAGGACTCCACTATGGCGACCGGCATCCAATCCCTCATCGAAACCGGCTCAAAGGTCTGGCTTGACTCTGTAGACCCCGACGAGGTCATCAAAAACAAAGCCATCGGCATCAGCGGCGCGACCTCCAACCCCATCATCATCTCAGGCCTCCTCGAGTCGGGCCGGTTCGATGACACCATGGCCTCCCTCATCACCGACGACATCAGCGACGAAGACCTCGCCTGGAAGATGACGCACCACCTGGTCAAGCAGGCGCAGGACGCTTTCCATGATGTCTGGCAAGAAACCAAAGGCGACAATGGCTGGGTCAGCTTCGAGCTCGACCCGCTCTTGGAGGATGTCGATAACCCGACGCCGCACGACGTGGCCGTCGCGACGTACATCAAGCTCGGCAAGCAGTGGGCCAAGGGCCACGACAACCGCATGATCAAGGTGCCGGCAACGGAAGCGGGCCTGGCCGCGCTTGAAGAGCTCGCCGCGGCGGGGATCACGCTCAACGTCACCCTGATCTTTTCAGAGCGGCAGTACCTCGCGGCACGCGACGCGATCTGGCGTGGCCGACAACGTTTTGGCCAGCTCGACAGCTTCAAGAGCGTCTACTCAATCTTCGTTTCCCGTGTCGATGTCTATACCGCCAAGCAACTGCCCGACCTTTCTGATGCGCTGCAGGGCAGGGTCGGCGTCATCAACGCCAAGCAGATCGGCATCGCCAACGAAGCGTTCTGGGCGGACAAGGGCCTGCCCCTGAAGCAGGAGATGATCTTCGCCTCCACAGGTAAGAAGCTGGACTGGCAAGACGAGGACTACTACATCGCCGAGTTGGCCGGCAGCGACATCCTGACCAATCCGCCGGCGACTAATGCGGCGATCGCGGACCTGGGCAAGACCTACACGGCAAGCTCAAGAAGCCTGCCCGATCAGGCGATGCTGGACGAATTCGAGCAGAAAGTGGATATCCCCAAGCTCGAATCGACGCTCATGGCCGAGGGCACCGAAAAGTTCGCGGACCCGCAAAAGAAGCTGATCCAGACCATCTCGGACAAGCGTGCGGAGCTGGCCAAGGGGTAAGCGTCGCCCGATTCCAATCCCGATGCTTGACCAAAACCCTGCTGGGCGTGATACTTACGGCTTCGGTGGACGGCCATGGGAATGCTCCCATCGCCTTGCCACTTGCTCGATGGTCGGAGTACCTGCGCATGCGTCTGATGACAGTTCAATGGTTGACGGTGGTGGCACTACTTGGATTCAGTGTCGGCTGTGCCTCGGGTGAAAAGGAAGAGGATCGTCAGAGCACGAGCTACTTCCAGAACACATCCAAGCCCATCGGCATGCTGATCGAGCCGACCCCCGCCAGCGAGATCGGCTATCGCCTTGGCTGGGCCTCCCCGGTCCAACTGCTCGAGGGCCAAGCGATCACCTCGGTCACCGTGCTGGGCGACATGGTCTTTGTCGTCGAAGACCCAAAGAACATCGTCACCGCCCTAAGCAGCGACAACGGCGAGCTGCTTTGGAAAGTCAACCTGGGCAGCGACATCGAGAGCATCTTTGCACCAAGTCGAGATGAAGATCAGATCTTTATTCATAGTGCCTCGCGCTTCTTTACCCTCAAGGCACGCACGGGCGAAGTCACCTCCGTCGCGCCGCTGCAGTCACCGGTAAGCTCCAAAGCGGTTTATGCGCCCGAGCAACGCCTGGCCATCATGTCCGGTACCAACGGCCTGGTCTTCGGGCACAGCGTCAATAGCAACTTCTCACGCTGGAGCTACCGACTGGCCAACCGCATCACCAACTCAGCGGTGCTCGCGGGCCAAGACGTCTTCGTCGTTGACTCGGGCGGCACCTACGCCATGCTCGAAACCTCTACCGGCACCCCGCTTTGGCGTAACCGCGCGCTCGGCAAAGTCAGCACCGCGCCCGCCATCCAAGGCAGCGAGGTCATCCTCGCCAGTGAAGACGGCAAGCTCTACGCGCTAAACCGAACGACCGGCAGAGACACCTGGAAATACCTCGGTGCCGAGCAGAAGCTCACCGCTTCGCCCGTTGCGCTAGGCCGGCTCATCATCCAGCCGTTGGTGCCTAACCCCGGCATCGTTGCGATCGATGCGATCAATGGCAAAGAGATCTGGCGCACCGACATCACCGCGACCCCCGTCCTCACCCGACAACGCGACATGCTGCTCTACACCGACAACAAGATCATCTCCATTAACTTGGACGACGGCAGCGTCAATACCGAAGTGCCTACCAAAAAGGTGATGACCGTCTTGCCGATCGGCGATGGCGGGCTCCTGCTCGTCAGCCCCGGCGGCCGACTGCTCAAACTCAGTCCACAGTGAATGAGCCGTCAGC
>JARFRI010000096.1 GCA_029287335.1 Phycisphaera sp.
CCTTGGCACCTTGGCGTTAAAAACGAACTGGGACCAAGCATAAAAAAACCACGCCTCGCTGGACGGAACCCGCGGGGCGTGGCGGAGGAGAAAAGACACGCTAAGTGGCCTTGGTGGCCTGTGACGCCGATCGGGCGTCTATGTATGAGTCGTTAACGAATATCGACTAGTGAACGACTAACTGTCTACTAGTTTACCTAACTTTACGCTGCGTCTACCCCTAAAGTTTGATTTTTTGCCCATCTTATAACTTTTTTTTAACATCCATCCCATTCAGGGTGCCCAACTCAGGCCATGCGATGCTGGGTTTGGGCGGTCATATTCGGGCAGAATATTGTCGAAAACGTTGCAGAATCAGCGTTTTGAGTCGAGAAATCGAGTCGGGAAGCCGTTCGCCTTCTCGCAAGCCGGTCGCCGCCTAGGGCTTGGAAAGGTTGTCCGATAAGGCCCGCGCGGTGTTGCGCGGGGCTTTTCAAAGGGCAGCGGAGGGGCCTTGCGTTGCTGGCGTTGACGGTGCGTGTTCGAAGCGTGAGCTCCCGATCACTGATGCGGCAATCCGTCTGATACGCTTGGAAAAACCGTCCGTGGTCCGCCAAGTGCACCTTCCAGGCCAGCGACGCAAGGGCCGAGTGAGTCCGTTCGGCCCCCGCTGCTTGTCTGTCGCGTCCTGGGCCCGGTTCCTTCCGAGCTTTGGACGCCTCTTTAAACCGGCGGGAGCTGGACATCCTTGCCAACCCACCCCGCCATCTGTCTTGATGCCACGCTATGGCGTGGGTTTGTTCTTGCTTGCCCCCAGCATCATGCGGGGGTTGACCAGCAGGTTTGGCCGGTCTTTCAATACGTTGTCCAGTCGCGACGCCCATGCGGCGCGGTCTCTGATCTTGAGGTGGTCGCCGGCCCCTGCCAGGACGATCTCGCCCGACAGCCCGGTCTGATTGAGCAGGTGCTCGGGTAGTCGGACCCGCCCTGCCGAGTCCATCTCGATGCGTTTGCTGTTGGCGTAGAAGACTTCTTCATAGTCGAGCAATTCAACGGGGTCGATGTCGGAGGTTCGCAGCTCCTCTGCCAGGCGTTGGTAGCCCGGCTCGGTGTAGAGGCACAAGACATCGGTTCCGCCCAGCACGCAATACAGCACCACCGTGTCGCCCTCGCCGGTGCCCAAACCCCGCTGCAATTCGCGGCGGATGTCGGACGGGATGGCGAGGCGGTGCTTGGCATCAATCGCGTGCTCGTAGGTGCCTGTAAAGACCAATGTGCTGTGTCTCCTGAAAGAGAGTACGACACATCACCACACAATGCAACACAACTGCATTTAACTGAGGGATTTCGATCCTCATTGCCATCGCGTGCTTCGACTATGTCTGATAAATACGGCATTTTCTTGCCTTTATCGCGTCAATTGGCCTTCACCTCGACGATGGATCAGCCAATGATTTTTTACACAATCAGGTCCGATAGCGTGTATATCTGGTGGATAAACTATCGGCAATCCCGATTTGTGATGATGAGTTTTGATCGGGCGAGCGATTTTGGCTCGCTATTTCGCGATTGGCAGCCTGATTTCAAAGCTGCTGCCCTGCTCTGAACTGTCGATCAGCGCGATCTCCCCGCCAGCGCGCTCGATCAGTTGCTTGCAGATATTCAGGCCCAGGCCGCTGCCAGAGGATTGCTCCCCGGCCTGGCATGTCACAAAAGCCTCGAACAGATGTTCGCGAATCTCACCAGGAATCCCCGGGCCGGTATCGCTGATCAATAGCAATACATCCTCGCGATCCCGCTGCGATTCGATGAGCACCTGACGCCGGGTCGGCAGATCAGACATCGCCTGGCACGCATTGCTGATCAGATTGATCAGCACCTGCTCGAGGGCCAGCGCGTCGATACTCAGTTTCACAGGCTCAACTTGGACGAGTAGTTTGACGCCCTGCTGCTTGATCGCCGGCAACATCGACTTCATCGCCGACGCCGTCACCTCATTGGCCATGCAATCACCTGTTTGAATCGCTGGATTGGGTGATGCCAGGCCCATCACGCGGTCCGCCAGCTCCGTTGCCTTCCTCGTGCCCTCCACCGCGGCCTGCAACGCCCGGTCGGTCATCTCTGAATCTTCGGGGTTGGCTAGCGCGAGCTGGGCGTAGCTGCGCACGGGCGTCAGGAAGTTGTTGGTTTCGTGGGCCAGTGCCGCGGTAAGCATCCCCAGCTGCCCAAGCCGATTGGACCAGGCCAGCTGCTCCCGGAGTTCATCGAGCTCGGCCTGCAATTGCTCAACAATGCCAAGAAGCTGGCCGGGGGCCAGGTCATCCTGAGAAGGTTGCGGTCGAGATGAATAGCGTTCACGCATGTGTAAAGATGGGGTAGAGCCTGTTACGCCGTTCATCGGTTTGATCTATGCCCGGCTGAGGGCTTACCTAGTCGTTACAAGCGGATTTTCTTAACCTAGGCAGACGGTCCGATAATCGAGCGCCCTTGCATGTCGCATCGCATCCACCTTGCCTGTCCTTGGCCGATCCCCTGCCGCGTATGTTCCACGTGGAACATCACCGTCAAGTGGCGGCGAAGCGAGACCATGTTCCACGTGAAACCTTGCAGCAGAACCCCCTGCCGGGTATGGTGACGCACTCACCCATCCCCTGGCACGGAGGCCCCCATGGCAACGAAAAAGAACCGACCCTCACGACTCGGCCGAGGGCTCAGCTCCCTCATGGCAACGCCAGTTGAAGTCGCGATTCCCCCGCAGACCGAGCCGAAGCAAGCGACCCCACAAACGCCAAGCCAGCCGGAAGCAAATCAACCTGCGCCTTCAGTCGACCCAGCATCGGGCGAACCCGGTCTGATCCACCTCCCGGTCACCGCGATCCAACCCAACCAGCACCAGCCCCGCCAGCGATTCGACCCCAGCAAGATCCGTGGCCTGGCCCAGTCCATTAAGAGCGATGGCTTGATGCAGCCCATCGTCGTTCGTCCTGCGGCTGGCGATCCGAGCCGCTACGAACTCATCGCTGGAGAGCGACGCTGGCGTGCCGCCCAGGAAGCTGGGCTTGAACACATCCCGGCGCTGGTCCGCGAGATCGATGATGAGAAGGCCGCAGAGCTAGCGCTGATTGAGAACCTTCAGCGTGAAGATTTGAATGCGATTGAGAAGGCCGAGGCCTTTCAACATCTCGCCGATCAGTTCGCCCTGACGCATACGCAGATCGCCGAAAGGGTGGGTCTTGAACGCTCTTCAGTCTCTAACCTATTGCGTTTGCTTGACTTATCGGACTTTGTGCGCGACCTCGTCCGTGAGAATGTGCTCTCCATGGGTCAGGCGCGGGCGATCGCAGGTTTGGCGGAGGCGGGCCAGCAGCGGGCCCTGGCCGAGCGTGCGGTGCGTGAGGGGCTTTCGGTTCGTCAGGTCGAGCAGGAGGCCAAGCGGCTGCAACAGCCCGCCGCCAGTCGATCCGCGGGATCAGCGGCATCCGCCTCGACGGTGTTGAGCGACCTCGAAAAACAGATCGGCCAGCAGCTCGGCACGCGCGTCAAGATCAAGGCCGGAAAAAAGAAGGGGGCCGGCACGATCGCGATCGATTTCTATTCACTCGACGAGTTCGACGCCTTACTCAGCCGGT
>JARFRI010000017.1 GCA_029287335.1 Phycisphaera sp.
ATCTCCATGAGCATCCAAGCACTCTCGATCGAGTGGCCGGGGTGGAACATGCGACACTCAGGTATATCCAGTACAGGCGAGCCGTCCATCGCAACATTTTCAAGCAGCACCCCAAGATCGGGCTTCCAGTGTCGCCCGATGATTGAATCGACAGACAAAACAAGATCGTCTTCGAATTGCTTACGAGGTCGCAGTTGATTGAATACCCAGGCCACTGTGATACGGCACATATCGTGAGCGTGGAGATGAAACTCACCTTGAATTGGGTAGGCAAGCATGGGCGTATTACTCGCATGGCCAAGCCTTGGCATGAGCCGGTCGTACATCGCCATGGCCCTATCCCAGTAATCATCTTTACCCGCAGCAACGCTGTACTCAGCCATCGCGATCGCGGCGAACACTTCGGTGTAAGTGCTCAATACTTCTGATTGACTTTCTCCCTCACGCGACAGGCGGAAATGCATCTTGCCGTCATCTTTGAGGGCGTGCTCAACAATAAAATCGGCACCAAGCTGAGCGGCGTCGAGCCATTCGGGGTGCTTTTCATGCGAATTGTAGAGATGACTTAGCATCCAGACCTGTCGGCCGTTCATCCACATGTACTTGTCAGTGGCGTAGGCTGAGCCGTCGGTCGCAAGTAGGCTGTAGTAGCCGCCATGCGTTTGGTCCAGCGAATGGTTCATCCACCACGGAATCACATCGCCCAGTAGTGCGGCATGGTAGTGCTCGCATAGTTCGGCTCTACGCTGGGCAGGGATCCGCCCTCCACACAGATCGGATGAGACTTGTTTTATCTTTGCTTTTTTCTGCGTCGTATGTCTAGTCATCAATGAATCACTTTTGCGATTGAGTTTTATTTTTATAGAGTGCGCGTTCTTGGGTGCCGTATCTGACGTGGCTTCTTAGGCGAGGACTTACGCGCGGGGTTGTGGTGCCGCCGTGGCGGCGTGCTGGTCCTCGATTTCCTCAAGTGACTTCCCGGCGGTCTCGGGTACCAATCTGAAGAAGAGGCAGGTGGAAATCACACAGACGACGCCGAAGGTGATAAAGCCCGCCGCCATCCCCAGCGTTGAGGTGTACCATGGGAAGAGCAATGCACTGATTGCGTTGGTGGACCAATTGACAAACACCGCGATGGCCATGCCTCGTTCCCGTACACGATTGGGCAGGACCTCAGGCGTCAACACCCAAATCACCGCGCAGATGGAGAGCGCGACGCAAGCAATATAGACACATAAAACCACGACAATCAATACACTAGGCGGCGTCGGAAGCATGAACAATCCGCCAGCGGCTAGCAGGCTCGCTGCGACGACGGCCATGCCGCCTATCAATAGCGGCCGCCGTCCGAATCGGTCGATCACCACCATCGCGGCGATGGTGAAGACGAGGTTGATCACCCCCAGTAGCACTTGATAGAGCATTGCGCTTTCTACTGCGAAGCCTGCGTCTTCAAGGATGCGTGGCCCGTAATAGATCACGATATTGACACCCGACAACTGACCAAAGAAGGACAGTGCGACCGCGATGAGTAGCATCTTTCGCACGCCGGGCCGCCAGAGTTCCGACCACGGCACGGCCTTCTCGCGAAGCGTTTTCTGAATGTCAGCGAGGGCTTTCTCGGCGGCGTCTACACTGAGAATCTTGCAAAGGATTAAACCCGCTTCGGTTAGTTTTCCGCTTCGCACTAGGAAACGCGGACTTTCAGGAACTAAAAGTAATAGGCCTAAGAATAATAGGGCTGGAAGCATCTCTGCCCCGAACATAGCGCGCCAGACTTCGGTCCCAAAGATGGTATGAACTATCCCGTCACCGCTGAGGCCGAGCGAAGCGGCATTGCGAACCAGCAGCCAGTTGGTGAGGTAGGCACCAAGCACGCCGATCACAATAGAGAGCTGATAAAGCGCGACCAATCGACCGCGGTGCTTAGGCGGTGCAAACTCGCTGATGAAGATCGGCGCGATGACGGACGCTAGCCCGACGCCTAGGCCACCCACCCAACGAGCGACGATAAGCCAGGCGAACGATGGCGGCAGCATCGAGCCCAAGGCCGACACGAAAAATAGTACGCCCGCTAGCAGCATCACCGGACGACGCCCCATGCGATCACCGAGCCAGCCCGCTAACAGCGCTCCGGGGATGCAGCCCATGAGCGCCGAGCTCCCGAACCACCCGACTTGAATACCTGTTAATCCGTATTGTTTTTCGACCAGCGAGACAGTCCCCGAGATCACTGCGGTGTCGAAACCAAAGAGTAAACCACCGACCGCTGCTGCTGCACACACAAAGGCAAGAAAGGTACGTGACCCAAGTGCCATCACAAGTGGCGAGGATTGGGGGGTTCTAAGTTCGTTCATCATTCAATCGTTTTGAGGGGGGGGGGGGGGGCCGCGCGTTGAAGTCACGCATAGAGATCAGTCAGCTTCAGACTCAGCCGCTTGAGTGCGTTGCATGCGTGCCGTCTTGCGCTCTTCGAGCCATGGAAACTTCATCGCTCGTTTACGTGGGGTCGGTCCGTCTGCTGGACGGCCACACAGAATCAGTGCGCGACGCGGGACCGTCGATCTGTTTTCGGGGGCGTAGTGCAAGGTGTAGCCGCCGTGAATCGTCGCGCCGCCGGGTGGCAATGGGCAGGCCAGCGCGTTTAGCGTGTGCTGTTCCTGACCCGGGGCAAGTTCCAACCCGTGCACCGTGGGGTCGCCGCCGATACTTTGATGCGGCAGCACATCGAGTCGGTGGCTGTCTGGAACAAAGTGCATGCACCCATTTTCGAGCGTCGCCTCTTGGAGCGGCACCCAGACACTGATGTCGCGATACCGGTTTGATGGGTCCCAATACGCGGCATCTTGATGCCAAGGTGTCGGCGCACCTGAATTCGGCGGCTTGCAGATCGCGTGCTCGAATCGCGTTTCCGCTCCTGCCCCTAACAGGTCGACCACCAAATCACTTACGACCCGATACAACGCGGTATCCAATAATTCCGGAGCGTACTTCGCTGGGTGCATGATCTGCGGCAAACGTGCCGCGCCGGTTTCGCTGTCGTTGCCCGCAAGGTCGTATTGATTCCCCTCGCCTCGCCCCGCCTGCTCAGTAAAGAGCCGGTCATAGATCGCTTGAAGTTGGATCACCGCTTCCGGGCTGATGAGTGATTGAATCGCCAGATAACCATGATCATGAAGATGAGTTCGCATCTCAGATGAAAGTGCGCTCATGGGCTTACCTCCGCAGCTTGCTCGACCTGCTCGGGATTGATGATGATCTCGTCGACGAATAGCCACGCACCCGTTCCGCCGCCGGGATTGTCGTTGGGGATGGTGCCGATATTTTTTGCGGTCACGCGGATATATCGCGCGTTGAGGTCGAGGTCGCTCTTGGCTAGTGTTGATCTCGCTGGGCCTTGTTGCTTGGCTTGCTCGCCGGGCTGCAGCGTTGCGACGGTCTTAAACATTTCACCATCACGCGAGACCTCGATCTGAACCTGATCAGGCAAGTAGATGCCGCTTGGCACAGACTGCATGAAGCCTGCGCCGATGGACTGGATTTCGGTTGCTTCACCCAAATCAACGGTCGCAGAAAAATCATCGCCAAGGTAGCCAAGCCAACTGTTATTGATATTTGAGACGGATGCTTTCTTCCCGTCCGTCAGTGTCTTAGCGCCTTGGGCGGGGTATCCCCGGTTCGGGTCCTTGGCGAGTATCACATCATGACCGATCGCATCGTGTTGCAGTTGCAACTCAGTCAGCATGTCGTCCAGGCTCTTGAACATCTGCTCATGGACCGCAGGGAACACCTTAGTGATCGTGCTGCGCTCGGCCACATCCCAAAGCGACGTGTCCATCTCCACCAGTGCTAAGCCCGCAACGATCTCCGACTGCGTCCAGCCGGACTGGTTGCCCCAGACGCCCCATCCCAGGTCCGAGTCCGAGCCCCAGTAGTCCCACTTATCAAAGTCGAAACCGCGCAGCCACTGGCCATGGAGTTC
>JARFRI010000192.1 GCA_029287335.1 Phycisphaera sp.
TTCATCCGCACCGGAGGCGTAGGCCTTCTTCTCGATGCCTTCGAGCTCGTCGCCCTGGCCCAGTTCGGCCGCGAAGCAGACGAGCTTGACGCCGGGGTACCGGTGCTTAAGCCAGGGGAGGATGACGGAGGTGTCGAGCCCGCCGGAGTAGGCGAGGACGATCTTTTTAGGGTCTTTTTGGGTGGGCATGGTGGTTTGGTTGGGGTTGGAGTCGGTTCGGAGGGGTCAGAATAGCGTCACAGGCGTGCGTTCGTCGAGTGTGATGTGAATTAGATACTAGTTTTGGAGTGTTGGTCATCCTGCCGATCCACGATATACTCTAGGACTCAAATGACCACCGTCCTCGTCATCCCGGCAGCCGTCCTATCCACGATTCTCGTGGCCGTGGTCGTTGTTAGCTGAGCGGACGACCCGCGGCCCCCAAGCCCACTATCTTCAAACAACGCTCGGCGATCCAGGACACCTGAACACCAGGAACCCCCCGGACCTTGCCGATCCTTAAACCGACACCCCGCAGCGATCCAACCACCCTCGGACCTGCCAAATTACAGAGCAACACCATGACCGCAACCTCCGCTTTCAACCTCAACGCACACGCCGTCGAAAAACCATCTCACGGCAAGCCCACCAAAAAATACATCGGCATGACCGGTGCGCAGATCTTCCACGAGATGATGCGCGAGCACGGCGTCGAGACCATGTTCGGCTACCCCGGCGGGGCGATCCTCCCCGTCTTCGATGCCATCCACGACTCCGAGCACTTCAAGTTCATCCTGTCCCGACACGAACAAGGCGCCAGCCACATGGCCGAGGGCTATGCCCGCGTCACTGGCAAGCCCGGCGTCGTACTCGTCACCTCCGGCCCGGGCGCGACCAACACCGTCACCGGCATGCAGGACGCGCTGATGGACGGCACGCCGATGATCGTCTTCGCAGGACAGGTCGCCACCGGTGCCATCGGCTCGGATGCGTTCCAGGAAGCAGACATGACCGGCATCACCCGGCCCTGCACCAAGTGGAACACGCTGGTCAAGCGCGTCGAAGACATCCCGCGTGCCATCAACACCGCCTTCCTCGTCGCCACCTCCGGCCGACCCGGGCCGGTCTTCGTTGACCTGCCCAAGGACGTGACCGCCGCGACGCTTAAGGGCGAGTGCTTCGATGAGCCGTTCACGCCGGGCTTTGCCGTCCGCGAGTTCGGCACGTCCAGCGAGATCGACCGCGCGGCCGCGATGATCAACAACGCCAAGAAGCCGGTCTTCTACGTCGGCCAAGGCGTGGTCAACTCCGGCGCGAGCGAGTTGCTCCGCGAATGTGCCAAGAAGGCGAACATCCCCGTGACCACGACGCTCCAGGCGCTGGGCGCCTACGACGAGCGCGAGCCCGAGTCGCTTCACATGCTCGGCATGCACGGCAGCGCTTATGCCAACTGGGCCATGCGCGACGCGGACGTTGTGATCGCGGTTGGCGCACGCTTTGACGACCGCATCACCGGCAACCCCAAGAAGTTTGCACCCACCGCGCGACAGGCCGAGGCCGACGGCACCGGCGGGTTCATCCACTTCGAGATCGCACCGGAGAACATCAACAAGACCGTGCCCGTCACCATCCCCGTCGAAGGCGACGCGAAGAAGAACCTCGAACTGTTGCTGCCGCTCTTACAGCACAGCGAACGAGCCGACTGGTTCGCGGACATCGCTAAGTGGAAGAAGGACGTGCCGTTCCGTTACAAGAACGATGACCGCGAGTTCCACCTCAAGCCACAGGCGGTGGTTGAAGAGCTCTCCAAGCAGACGCAGGGCGAGGCGATCGTCACGACCGGCGTCGGCCAGCACCAGATGTGGGCGGCCCAGTTCTATGACTACACGACGCCCAAGCGTTGGTATACCTCCGGCGGACTGGGCACCATGGGCTACGGCGTGCCGGCGTCGATCGGCGGCCAACTCGGCGAGATGATCCTCGCGGAAAAAGAAGGCCGAGACCCGCTGCAAGTGATTAACATCGACGGCGACGGCAGCTTCACGATGACCTGTATCGAGATGACCACCGCGGCGCAGTACAACATCCCCGCCAAGACCATCCTGCTCAACAACGATTTCCAAGGCATGGTTAAGCAGTGGCAAGACCTCTTCTACGAAGAACGCTACAGCCACACGCAGATGCACAACCCCGACTTCTGCAAGCTCGTCGAAGCGATGCACTGCAAGGCCTTCCGCGTGACGAAGAAGGAGGACCTTAAAGAAGTCATGACATTGTTCCTGGCCCACCCCGGCCCGGCCGTGCTCGAGTGCCTCGTCGAGAAACATGAGCACGTCTACCCGATGATGCCCGCGGGCAAGACGGTCGACGACATGGTGCTGGGCGACTTCGACTGATCGCCTGCGCGGCAAGCCGCGGCGCTTCACGTTAAATCTACTGTTTCAACTAAAAGAACCCCCGCCGCAAGGTGGGGGTTTTTGATTCGTCTGACGTGCTGTCATTGCTAAGTCTCCTATAGCAAGGGGTTAATGAAAGGCCAGCCACCCCCTTCCGGGGGCGGCTGACTGAAAACGGACTACTTCTTGTCTTCCGCGACAGTATCAACGTTGGTGGTGTGTCTTATACAGATCTCAGAGCCCACGAGACGAACAATTCCAGAGCGTGTGCGGGCTTGTG